>SLED01000125.1 GCA_007124945.1 Salinibacteraceae bacterium
AACTGCCCGATTCCGCTGACATACGATATTTTACATGTTTAACGATAGATCATTCGACGAAGACTTCTTTCTGGGAATAGGCGAGGAGTCTCCTGAACAAAGCATTCCGCTGCCCACGCCGGACGAGGAGAAAGCGATGAGCACGTCGGACGTACCGGAAACGTTGCCCATTCTGGCGCTCCGTAATACCGTGCTGTTCCCCGGCGTGGTGCTCCCTATCACAGTTGGGCGAGATACATCGCTGGCGCTGGTAAAGGATGCTTTCAATGAGGATAAGCTCATCGGCGTCGTTGCCCAAAAGGATAGTGAGGTGGAAGATCCGGCGCCGGACCAGCTTTATTCCGTGGGTACGGTTGCGGAGATTTTGAAGCTTATCAAGATGCCCGATGGCTCAAAATCCATCGTGATTCAGGGTAAGCGTCGCTTTAAGACCGACGAAATCATCCAGATCGACCCGTACATGCGGGCCCGGGTGACCCCGATCAGCTCGCAGAGTGGCAGCCAGGACAACGTGGAGCTTCAGGCGCGCATCCGCTCGATCAAAGAGCTGGCTATCCAGATTGTCAACCTTTCCCCCAACCTTCCAAGCGAGGCGGCGGAAGCAATCCAACGCATCGAATCGCCCGCGTTTCTGATCCACTTTATCGCATCGAATCTGCAAATCGATGTAGAGCCCAAACAGGAATTACTGGAGACGGTCCCTCTCGTGGAGCGAGCCGATCTGGTGATGGAGCATCTGAACGAAGAGATTCAGGTGTTGCAACTTTCCGAAGAGATCCGGTCGCGGGTTAAAACAGATGTTGATCAGCAGCAGCGCGAATACCTTCTTCGGCAGCAGATGAAGGCCATCCAGGACGAACTGGGTGAAGGTGACGGCGACGATGCTATAGCAGAGCTCCGCAAGAAAGCGCAGGAGAAGGACCTGCCAGAGCACGCGGAGAAAGTCGTGATGAAGGAGCTGGATCGCCTGACGCGTATCAATCCGGCTTCTCCGGATTACGGCGTCACGCGGAATTACGTTGAAACGATTCTCGATATACCGTGGCGCGAATACTCCGAAGACAACCTCGACCTGGAGCGCGCCGAGCGCGTACTTGACGAGGACCACTACGGGCTCGAAACGGTCAAGAAACGCATTATTGAGTATCTTGCCGTGCTTAAGCTCAAGGGAGACATGAAGGCGCCGATCCTTTGCTTCCACGGGCCGCCCGGCGTTGGAAAGACGAGTCTGGGTAAGAGCATCGCTCGTGCGCTCGGGCGTGAGTTTGTGCGCATGAGCCTGGGCGGCGTACGCGATGAAGCTGAAATTCGGGGTCACCGCCGCACATACGTCGGCGCGCTGCCCGGACGCATCATTCAGGGCGTTCGGAAAGCCGGGAAGTCCAATCCTGTTTTCATGCTCGATGAGGTGGACAAGCTTGGCTCTGACTTTCGCGGGGACCCTTCAAGTGCGCTCCTGGAAGTGCTTGACCCGGAGCAGAACGACAATTTTAACGATCACTACCTGGAGCTCGATTACGACCTCTCGCGCGTACTCTTCATTGCCACGGCCAACTATCTCGGTCAGATTCCGGCGCCCCTGCGCGACCGGATGGAGATCATCGAGATCAATGGCTACACGCAGCATGAAAAGCTTCAGATCGGCCGGCAATACCTCTTGCCCCGGCAGGTAGAGGAGAACGGCCTGAAGGAAGAGCAGTTTGAGATTTCCGATGAGGCGCTCTCTCACATTATCGACGCCTACACCCGGGAGTCGGGTGTGCGACAGTTGGAGCGCACTATCGGGTCGGTGGCGCGCGGAGTCGCCAAAAAAGTCGCGCTCAACGAAGTAGAGTCAGCCAGCATTCAGAAAGATGACCTGGAGGAATTTCTGGGCGGTCGGAAGTTCTTCCGCGACGTGGCTGAACGCACCGAAGTACCCGGTGTGGCGACAGGTTTGGCTTGGACTCCGACCGGCGGCGACATCTTGTTTGTTGAATCATCGGTATCGCGGGGCACGGGGCGTCTGATACTCACCGGTAAGCTCGGCGACGTGATGAAAGAGTCCGCTCAGGCAGCCCTCTCCTACGTAAAGGCCCGGGCTGATGAGCTTGGTATTCCGCAGGAGGCCTTCCGCTACTGGGATACGCACGTGCACGTACCGGCCGGCGCCGTATCCAAAGACGGCCCCTCCGCCGGCGTGGCCATGCTGGCCTCCCTCATCTCCATCTACACGCAACGGCGCGTAAAACATACGGTGGCGATGACGGGTGAAATTACGCTACGCGGGCTTGTGCTTCCGGTGGGCGGAATCAAGGAGAAGGTGCTGGCAGCTAAGCGAGCCGGGATTGAAACCGTCCTTCTTCCGAAGAAGAATGAGAAGGACGTTCGCGAGATCAACGATGATGCGCTGGAAGGGCTGGAGATACGGTACATTGAGCGCGTCGACGAAGCTGCGGACCTGTTCCTGGAAGAGGAGCCGGAGAATGATCCTGAGGAGTTTTACTACGTTCCGCCCAAGGAAAAACAGCTGCGCAGTACCGAGCACAACGGACGCGAGATTGTAGAAGTGGCCGACAGTTCGTAACAGCGACCGCCATCCGAGAATCAATTAAGGGGTGCTCCACCTGTGGAGTACCCCTTCTCTTTGGCTGCAATTTCGGGCCCGAACGATACCTGCGCCACGGGCTTTGTCTGTGCTCTTAGAGGTCTGTGTCGGTTTCGTCGCGGCGGCGCTCAGCGATAATCTTGGCGTCCTCCACGGTATCGTCAAGCCCTTCCCTGAAGGCTCGCTCCGTATCGACCGCCACGTCCACGGCCCGGTGAACGGCGCGATCGATCGCCGAAGCGGCCAACCGCGACACCGCGCCGGTAAGATAGACAGCTTTACCGAGCACGTTCAGCTTATCGTATTCGATTTCCCGCTTCTCCTCTGGCATAATAGCTTCAGGGTCCACCGTTCGATTTGTCTTCGGGTGTCGCTTCGTCGCCGGACGCCTCAGCATCAGCCGGGGGCTCTTTGGGCTCGTTCTCAGCATCCGAGGCCGCTTCTTCCGATTTCTCCCGCGCTTTGCGGACCGCCGATTCCATCTCGTCTGCAACGGCGCCGGCTACAAACTCAATTCCACGCATCAGACTGGAAGCAGTCGCCTCCAAAAGGAACCGTGCCTGCTCTTCGGGAGACAGCTCCTCAAATGCGCGTCGGGTGTCATCGTAACGCCCTTCTCGCTTCTGCTCTTTCGTTTTTTCTTCGGTAGCCATAATGGCCTGGGGATCTGTGTCCATACTGATCGGGTACCGATTTTTGCAACCGACAGGTGGGTCAACTCATGAAAAGCATCAGCCACCTTTTGCCGAGTAGACGTAACCTTCATCCACAAGTTTCACTTGCTTGCCGCAGTTCATGACCGAATTACCCGAAACACCCTCATCCGAACACGAACTGTCCGTGGAGGAGGGTATGGTCATCAGGTCGACCGGCAGCTGGTACGACGTTCGTTTAAATGATGACGTGGTGCCCACCAAAATGCGTGGACGATTCCGCCTGGAGATGGAGGACTCCAATCTAACCAACCCTGTCGCCGTTGGGGATTACGTGCGCATCTCGCAACAGGATGACGGGACCGGTATGATCGAGGAAGTCCTTCCGCGCGAGACGATGCTCTGCCGTCGTGCAGCGGGGCGGCGGGTCGGGATGGAGCAGATCATCGCAGCAAACATCGATTTCGTGTGGATAGTGCAGAGCATCAGGCTACCGAAGCCCACACTCGGCTTTATCGATCGCGTCCTGATTATGTGCGAGCGCTACGAACTTCCGGCCGGAATCGTGCTCAACAAGCTGGACCTCCTAAGGCCCGCTGATGAGGAGCAACTTCATGACATTCAGATGATTTACGGCGAGCAACTGGGCTATCCGGTCGTGTGCACGAGCGCTATCGATAAGGAAGGGGTCGAACAGTGGCGCGAGCTGCTCCAGGGCCGCATTAGCGTGGTCACCGGTCCCTCCGGCGTGGGAAAGAGCACGCTGCTGAACGCCATCGAGCCGGGACTTGAGCTTCGTACAGGTGAGGTGAGCGAAAAAAGTCGCAAGGGACGGCACACAACCACCTACGCTGCGCTGTACGACCTGACCGGCGGTGGCTCTGTGATTGACACACCGGGCATACGAGAATTTGGTGTGGTGGAGATGGAAGCCTGGGAGTTAGGACACTATTTCCCGGAGTTTCTACCCTACATCCACGACTGCCGATTCCCCAACTGCACACACGATCACGAGCCGCAATGCGCTGTGCGCGACGCTGTTGATGAGGGTAAGATTCACGAGCAGCGCTATGTCAGCTACCTGAACATTCTCGACTCAATTCATTTGGGAGACGAGGACGTCGGCCGGTAGCTAAATTTGCTCCTCCCACTGGCGCATGTCCTCCCGAAGGCGATCGAGCGTAACAGGGGTGTCCTCGGCCTCCTCTCCCTTCTCAACCGCGCGCTCCCCCGTCTGCATCGCTTCAGCATACTGTCCCAGCGCTGCCTGTATGCGGGCTTTCACATACAGATTGTTGAAATTCTCCTGCAACTCTGCTGAGCGCTCGGCCCAGCCCAGCGCCTGCTGAAGCAGTACTCCACGCTGTAAGGCATAGCCGGCGAACTCGAGCGGCTTCTGCCATGACGTAGTGTTCGCGATTTCCTCCTCAGCTCGTTGCGCCACGAGTGCATCAGTGTCGACGGAAATGTCTATCGGTACCTGCACGGTGTCCCAGTGAAGCGTGAGCACCGCAGACTCATGTGTCACATCGTCGAACGTAAATGTCATCACTTCACGAAAAGAAGCCTCCTCTGGCGCGGTCGAAAACTCGTGAACGTTTAGCGCGGAGTCGTAATTGTAGGCGCCCCACTGATCGGGCTCATCATTCAAGATGATGGTCCACTCGTCTTCCCCCGGAATCGTAAACAAGGCGTAGGAGCCGGCGGGTACCTCTGAGCCCCCCAGCGTCACTGGGTCGGAGAATGTGATGACCGTTGCCTCATCAGCTCCCGTTCGCCACACGCGGTCATACGGCACAAGTCCACCGAAAATTTCGCGATCGCGGACGCTGGGCCGGCCGTAGGTTACCTCTACCGTGGTAATACCAATTGTTTGGCTAACGGCTGCGTTAGGACTCAGCCGCGGCAACTCGCCCGAGCGATCCTGCGCCTCCACCACGGACGGTGAAGCAAAGACAATGAGTAACGTTGCGAGAATTACCATCCCGCAGAAGTGACGAATGTAACGCATAAGCTCCTGATCTTTGGAAAGCCAGATTATGCTGTGCGGCGCTATCGCAGAACCAGACGCATTAACGACACTCTACCAGCGTAGTTCTCCGGTGCTTCCTTCCCTTCTGGCTTGCACCTTTACGGGCGCTGGCGCTATCATGCAATTCCCGCACGTATCAAAAAAAACCAGCACCCCTCTTCTATGTCTGCTTCAGCAAACACCTCGCCGGATGGGTTTCCCTTTAATCAGGAGATCGCGTGGGAGCCAAACCCCGAGTGGATTGCCGAAAGTAATCTACAGGCATTTATGGACGCGCATGGCATCGACTCCCTGGAGGCGTTGCTGGACAGAGCCGCGGCTGATGTAGGCTGGTTCTGGGATGCGGCGCTTGAGGATCTGGGGATTGAGTTCTACGAAGACTATGACGAGATCGTGGATCTCTCCCGTGGCATTCAGTTTCCGAAGTGGTGTGTCGGCGGTAAAATGAATATCGTCCACAACTGCCTCGACAAGTGGCAGGACACCGAGCGGAGCACACAAGACGCCCTTCGCTGGGAAGCAGAGGATGGCTCTACGCGCTCCCTCAGCTTCCGCGAGCTCCATGCCGAGGTGTGTCGCTGTGCCAACGCGCTGCGATCAATCGGTATTGGCAAGGGAGATGCGGTCGGGCTCTATATGCCAATGACTCCCGAAATCTGCATCGCCTTTCTTGCAATCGCAAAAGTTGGGGGTGTGATTCTACCGCTCTTCAGTGGCTACGGGCCCGGCGCGGTGGCTACACGGCTGAAAGGTGGCCGCGCGAAAGCGGTGTTCACCGCGGACGGATTCGCCCGCCGCGGAAAAGCTATACGAATGAAAGACACGATCGACGAAGCCCTCACCGAGTGCCCGACGGTCGAGCACGTGATCGTGCACAACTATCAGGATATTGAGGTGCCGATGCAGAAGGGGCGCGACCACTGGTGGCACGATCTCGTTCCTGCACAGGAAACAGAGGCTACAACCGAGCGGACGTCGGCTGAGGACACGGTGATGATCATCTACACCAGTGGCACGACCGGTCGTCCTAAAGGTGCGGTGCACACACACTGTGGCTTCCCTATCAAGGGTGCACAGGACATGTATCATAGCATGGATCTGAAGCCCGGTGAGTGCATGTACTGGATGAGTGACATGGGTTGGATGATGGGCCCCTGGCTCGTCTTCGGCACGCTTTGCATCGGGGCCACGATGGTGTTCTACGATGGCGCTCCCGACTACCCGGATGTGGATCGGCTCTGGCAGCTGGTGGACGACCATCAGGTCACCCACCTTGGTGTCTCTCCCACGCTGATCCGCGCGCTAAAAGCCCACGGCAATGAACCGGTACAACGGCACTCGCTCGAGACCCTGCGTGCGGTAGGATCGACAGGCAGTCCCTGGGATCCGGAATCGTGGAAATGGCTTTTTAACACCGTGTTGAAAGGCAACAAGCCGATCCTCAACTATTCCGGCGGTACGGAAATCAGCGGCGGGATCCTCTGCGGAAACTTCTTCAAGCCGCTCAAGCCGGGAGCCTTCTCCGGCCCGGTGCCGGGAATGGACGCTGATGTCGTGAACGCCGCAGGCGAACCGGTGCGCGGCGAAGTGGGCGAACTCGTTATCCGGCAACCCTGGATCGGTATGACACGTGGGTTCTGGGAGGATGAGCAACGGTACCTGGACAGCTACTGGAGCCGGTTCGATGACCTCTGGGTCCATGGCGACTTTGCCGCGATTGACGAGGATGGGCTGTGGTACATCCTTGGCCGCTCCGATGATACAATTAAAGTGGCCGGGAAGCGCCTCGGACCTGCCGAGGTGGAGGCGCTCCTGAACGCGCATGAGCAGGTCGCCGAAAGTGCGGCCATTGGCGTTCCTCACGATGTAAAAGGGCAGGAACTGGTTGCCTACGCAGTGCTCAAGCCCTCTGCCGAGGCTTCTGACGAGCTACGAGAGGAGCTGCTGGAACTGGTCACCGATGCGCTCGGCAAGCCGCTCAAACCCCGAGAGATTCGTTTTACGGAAGCTCTGCCTAAAACTCGCAATGCGAAAGTAATGCGGCGGGTAATCAAAGCGACGTACCTGGGAGAAGACCCTGGCGACGTAAGCAGTCTGGAGGACCCCGCCACCGTAGAAGCCATCCGCCAGGCCTCCTGACGCGCCTTCACGATCCTTTAACGCTCTGGCGCGTAAGGTGTGTTAAGGTTTTGTACCATGGAGGATCGTAGGACTTATGCGCAGTTGGTACCGTGTGGCATGGATCGCGGTGGTGCTCTTGGGCGCGGTGGGAATTTGCCAGGCACAGGATAACACCGTCACCGTTCGAGGACAGGTAACAGCACTCGACTCTGGCAATCCGCTGCCTGGAGCCCACGTTATGATTGCTGGATCCACGCGTGGCACAGCAGCAGATGCTGATGGATACTTCGAGATGCGGAATCTGCCTGTCGACGCCTACCGGATTCATGTGTCGATGCTTGGCTTCGAACCGGTTGCACAGGACACCGTCCTTACCGAACCCGGCACGTACACACTGAACTTCGCTCTCGTGCCTGCCGTGCTGGAACTGGACGGTGCCGAGGTGGCTGCTGAACGCGATAGCCGATGGCAACGCCGCCTCGAACGATTCAAACGCGAGTTTATCGGGATCTCGGAGAACGCAGAGCAAACCGAGTTGCTCAATCCGGAAGTGCTTGAATTCAGCAGCAGCTGGGGACGATTCCGCGCCGAGGCCTCGCAACCTCTGCAAATCCGCAACTACGCGCTCGGCTACGAAATTGAGTACCACCTGAGTCATTTTTCGAGCACCCGCACGCGCATCCGGTACGACGGCGACCCTTTCTACCGAGAAATGGAGCCTGAAAGTCCTGAACAGCAGGAAG
>SLED01000264.1 GCA_007124945.1 Salinibacteraceae bacterium
CACGAGGCGGCCCGGCACGCGCATGCCTTGCTCGCGCGCGAACGTGCCCACCGCGTAGGCGCGATCGGCGGCCCAGGGCAACGCCGTGCTCCCCTCCGGCAGCTCGTGCGGCCCGGGCAGGTACAGAAACGACGGCAGCACCGAGCGCCGGCCGATAGCCCCCGGCTCCACCACCTGCGGGATGTCGAAAATCTCTACCGTAGGCGACGTCGCCTCTCGGTCGACGGTAGAGACCACCGTGTGGGTCGTCCCCAGGTCGATCCCAATGAGGTAGCGTGAATCAGGCGCGGGCATAGCGATTGCGTGGCATCAGTGCACAGACAAAACGAGGGGGCGGCTACGCTTCCTGCGTCTCGCGGATGTTGAACTCCAGCTTGCGTCGCTGTTCGCCATCTCGCGTGGCGCAGTAAAGCTCCAGCGTACCCACCTCCGTGAACGCACTCTCGAGCACTACGGGAATGACGGTGCCGCTGGCTTCCGCGGTGGACGCCTCAAAGCGCGCCTCCATGGTGGCGACCTCTTCGATCTCGCCGCCCCAATCCTCCACAATTGCACCGGCGTCGTCCGACGTGCGCGTGGTGGACGCCAGCAGCGTGAAGACGGCGTCTTCTCCCACGACCAACCCGAACTCCTTTTCGGGAATTCGGAGCGCCGAGCCTTCCTCCGTGCCGAAGGGCAGCACGCAGAGCGCCTTGAGCGGCGTCGGCACGCCCGGCACGGCCGGCATGTTGCTCTCGACGGCGATGTAGTAGGCGCGCGGGGCACCCGCGCGGATGCGGATGCCGCGACCTTCCCGGGCGCCGCCGTAGTAGCATGCGCCCCGCGCCACAGCGGTGTCAAGATCGGGTGCCGGCAGCGCACGGACCTCCGCCTCGCCGCTCCACTGCTGTAGCACCTCCAGTATCCGCGCGCGCAGTCCCTTGGCCTTCATCACGCCGCCATTGAACAGTACGGCCGACGGAAAGGCGGTGCGCCCTTCTCCCACATGCCCGTGCAGAAACGCGGCGAGGTGCCGGGTAATGGCAGGATCCGACTCATATGGCAGTCCCATCTCACGCATCCCGACCTTTGGCTTACGCTCCGGGTGATCGGTGAGGGCGCCGTGCGGGAAAAAGCCGTCCGTCAGGATGCCCTGAATCTCGTCCCGCGTGAGCTCCGTGCGGATAGAGCCGCCGATGAGGGAGGACCCGCGTCCGCTGATGACGACCGGCGCGGCCGTGGCGGTGGGATCGCTCAACAGGTGCTCCTTGGCTTTGCGGCATTGGTGCGTCAGCGCGCGAAACTGCCAGTTGTCGAGCTGCGTGCCCTGCTGCGCCAGCTTGTGGCGGACGGCGTAGGCCAGCGTCAGGTCCATGTTATCACCGCCCAGCGTGATGTGCTCACCCACAGCCACGCGCTGCAGGTCCAGCGACCCGTCTTCCTCCACCACTTCGATGAGGCTGAAGTCGGTCGTACCCCCGCCCACGTCGCACACGAGGATGGAATCGCCGACGTCGATGGCGTCGCGCCAGTTGTCGCCCTGCGCCGCAAGCCAGGCGTAAAAGGCCGCCTGTGGCTCTTCGAGCAGGGTGATGTCTGGCAGCCCGGCCTCCTGGGCTGCGCGCACAGTGAGCTCCCGGGCCACCGCGTCAAATGAGGCGGGCACCGTCAGCAGCACAATTTGGTCTTCCAGCCGGGCCTCCGGATCGTCGGCGGCCATGGCGTGATTCCACGCGTTCCGCAGATGCAGCAGGTAGCGCCGGGCCGCTTCTACCGGCGAGACCTGCGCTACGTCGTCCGGCCCTTCCCACGGGAGCAGGTCGGCCGTGCGGTCGACGCCGGTGTGGCAGAGCCACGACTTGGCGGAGGCCACCAGCCGGCTCGGCAGCTCGGCGCCACGCTCGCGAGCGAAAGCACCCACCGCGTAATCGTTGTCGTGGGTCCAGGGCAGGCGGAGCCCGCCTTCCGGCACGTCGTGCGGACCGGGCAGCAACATGAAGGACGGCAGCAGCAGGTGACCGTCGACCTCGCCCGGGTCAACGAGCTGCGGAATACGAAACGGTGTCGGCTCTTCCTGCGTCTCGGCGTCCGCCGGCGCATAGCTGAGCGCACAGTGCGTGGTGCCCAGGTCAATGCCTACAATATATTTGGGGTTAGCCATAACCTTTCAGGTCAAAAGAAAAAGTGGGAAGCGCGAGGGCGGTGGATGTTAGCCTCCGTTTACCTCGACTTCGGCAGGCGCTACGATAAGGTCCTCGCGTTCCTGCATCTGTTGTGGCAGGTCGATGTGCTCGACCCGCCAGCCCCGGTGGCGCAACACGCCGTTGAAGGGCGGCTCGCCACTGACGGTGCCGGTGAGGCGGATTGCGTGGGCATCAAAGCCCGCGTCGATCGTCACCTTTGAGTTTTCGATGTCGGTCATCACCGGGGCCAGCGTCACGTGTTCGTCCAGCACCTCGCGGCAGCCGCTGTGCACGTTCCGCACGGCCGCACCAATCTGGGCATCGTCGTACGCCTGGATGTCTTCCTGCAGAAAGTCAATCAGCCGCCCCTTGCGCTGCAGCAGCGAGAGGATCTGCACGGCGGGGACCGGCGAGGGTTGTTCGGGCTTCGACGGCGTCGGGGCTTCCTCTTCAGCTACCTCCTCACGGGGAGACTGTGCGCTCGTCGTTGGCCGAAGGCGCTCCAGCGTGAACCAGAGGGCCAGGGCTACAACAGCGCCGAGCCCGGCCAACAGCGGCACCTGTCCGGCCAGGGCTTCAGGCGCGAGCATGGTCAGCACAGCCAGCAGGCCAGCGACAAATAGGAGAATGACAACGAGGGTGGTAATAGAATGCTTGGACATACACCAAAAAGGGGACGGTGGCGAAAATACCTGCGGGCGTAGCGGGCGCAGGGACGGCGTAGAAGTGGTAGCACCGGCTGCCGTGGGCGTTCCACGCAACCCGGGCGTACCGGAAGTCGCCCCAAGGTTCGTTCGGCCGGTAGGTTCGCGTCATCTCCGGGCAAAAGCGCTTTCGCCGCATAAGTTAATGCACTCTTGACGTGTCGGGCGCGAGGGCTTCACAAAGAGCAGCTTTTTCTGGGATGAGCGTGGGAATTACAGCAACCCATCCTCCACCTATCACCCCGGGTGAACAGGAGGAATCTCCCATGCTTCGGGCCATCGCCATTCCAGCGCCGAGGCAGAACACGCCCCTTCTCTCGTCCTCGTCGTCTCGGCGGGGATGCAACGCCAGGGCCGTCCCGGTCCTCGTATCGGGCGACTACCATAGCAAAACCGTACCGCCCTCGCTGCTGTTTGAGGTTCGCGCCGATACGGTGTCAGGAGGGCACGGGATTAGAGGTAGAGCGGACGCCGGGACGGACGCGACGAGGCCGGAATGGCGTGAGAAGCGCCATGCTCCCCCGTCACAGACTACATCACCGGCTGTCGATGATGATGCGCGGCGGCGACTGGCCGCGGGCGTATTCGAGATCGTTGTGAATGAAGACCGCATAGGGATAGATGCCGTCAGGGGCTTCGGTCCGGATGGCCAGCACGAGCGGGCGACCATCGCGGACGATGCGGCTGCCGTCCCCAAAAAGGGTGGTCTCGAGGAACTGGAACGACGCATCGGAGCCCTGGACCACCCACCGCACCCGGTCGCCCCTGCGCACGGTGATGTCACTCTGGCTTTCATCGCCTTCTACCACGACGCGCCATTCGTTGTCGATAAGTTTTACCTCCAGGCGATGCTCTGTGGGTCGCGTCTCTTCCTGCGCCTGCGCGTGCTGTCCTACACTAAAGCAGAGGGCCGAAAGTAAAAAGATGGTGGCGACGGCCACGCTACGGTGAAGTGCATGGTAGGTCATTCTATTTTCCTCACGTGAGTTTTAGCGATTTGGGATCCCCTATGCCCTGCCATCCACGCTCAGCGTATCCCAAAAGCTGCCGAAGCGTGGATCGGCAATGAGGGCGCGAAGCTCTGGCTGGGCCATGATTTCAGCGCGCGAGTAGCCGCGATCAATCGCCCGTTCAATGTACTGAAGCGCCTGCTCGCGCTCCCCAAGGCGCTCAAAGGTGGTAGCTGCAACGTACAGCACAGAAGCGTTCTCTGGGGCCATCGTTAGCGCGTCCTGAATGTAATCTCTGGCGCGCGCCTCTTCTCCAATCATCACATGGTATCCTGCCAAACTTGCGATTATATCTGGGTCGTTCGGATTAACCGCATGCTCTTCCAGCGCCCGCTCGATCGCCTGCGCATACGCCACCCGGGCCCTTTCCTGCCCGTCCGGCATCGCATGGTACGCGGATCCGAGATTTCCCCAGACCATGTAGCTGGCGTCGTCAATCTGCAGAGCCGTTTCATACATTCGCGCCGCGTCCTGGTACCGCTCCTCGACAAAATACAGCGTGGCCAAATTGGACGCTGCGCTGTGCGTTTCCTCTACGGCCATGGACTCTTCCCACATTACCCGAGCGTTCTCTGTGTCCCCTGTGAAGTAGTGCATACTCCCCAGATTCATGTACCCCCGATGGTTATGCGGCGAGCGGTCAATGACCTCGTGAAACTGCGCTTTGGCTTCTTCATAGCGGCTGGTGCGTGCGTAGAAGGCCCCCAGCGCGTTGTACCCCGCCCAGTACCCTGGTTGAAGGCGAATTGCGCGCAGGTAGGTGTCTTCGGCAGCAGCCATATCGCCCACCGCCTCATACGCACTGGCCAGCCCCCGGTAGGCTTCCGCATTGGCGGGATCGGAGGTGAGGGCACGCGTGAAGTTGCGGATGGCCTGCGCGTAGTTGCCAGTCCCCGTATAGATTAGCCCCTCCGTGATGTGTACCTGCGCGAGTGTTGGGTTGAGATCTGACGCCCGCTGCACCTGTGCCACGGCACGATCAATCCAGACGGGCGCCCGTGTCGATTCGAATTTGCGCCAGTAGGC
Source organism: Salinibacteraceae bacterium (assembly GCA_007124945.1). GTDB lineage: Bacteria > Bacteroidota > Rhodothermia > Rhodothermales > Salinibacteraceae > Tc-Br11-B2g6-7. The sequence goes on from SLED01000264.1 coordinate 4,903, forward strand.
CTGGCCGAGACCTGCATGAGCAAGGGCAAAGGCGGAATCCAACGCAAGGGCAGCTCGAAAGGCACCGATGGCGCGATCGACGCTTGCGTGCTCTTCAGAGCGCTGCAGATGCCCGAGCCCCTGCACGTAGGGCTCAAACGCTTCCGTTACCGACGTCCCCCCGGCGCGGAGCAGATCCCGCTCGTCCGACTGGAGCTCCACATCGAGCATCGCAAGAAGCCGCTCCACCGATTGATTGTGCAGCAGCAACACGTCCGTGGCGTTCACATCGATCACCGATGAATTGAGCTGCCGTAGATTCTTCGAGTCGATCAGCGTCACCGTCAGCCGCAGCCGGTCGCCGATGGGCTGCAAACTTCCAGTGATCACGTAGTTCACGCCAAAGATGCGCTCAGCCTCGCGCGCAGTGGACACGTTGAAACTCCGCACCTCGTCCGCCGGGATCACCCACAGGTCGGTCTGAAACTGCCCTATCTGCGTAAGATTGCTCGTGATGGTCTCCACCAGCCCCTCGCTGAAGACCTGCCGCTGCGGATCCGCGCCGATATTTGTGAACGGCAAGACCGCCACATGCACGTAGTCCTCGCCAGGGCTTGGAGCAGAAGCCTTCATACCGCCGAGTCCAAAAATCATGGCTACAGCGCCGATGAGCAGGACCCCCGCGAGGACACCTGCGCCCGCTACCAGCCTTCGTTTGGAGAACAGTGACGCCGCAGACACCTGGGCGGCTGCCGGACGAGAAGCGGAATGCGCGGGCACTCCGCCATGGGTTCGGGTCGCGGGCTCGCCTGCTCCGCCATTCTTCAGCGCCAACAGCTCCGCCAGAAGTATTGAAGCGGACGGGTACCGGTCGGTCGGATCTTTGGCGAGGCATCGGAGGGCAATGGCCTCCAGTTGCTTTGCTACGCCGTGCTCTTGACCTCGCATGGGGAGCGGTTCCTCATTCACAATCGCATACATAACCGCGTGTTCATAGTCCTCGCCGAACGGCAGTTTTCCCGACAGCATCTCATAGAGGACTACGCCAACCGACCACAAATCGGAACGCGCATCCAGTGACTCGCCACGTACCTGCTCGGGTGACATGTAGGCGGTAGTGCCGAGCGTAGAGCCGGTCTGGGTCAACGCACCCACGCCCGCCATTTTGGCCAGGCCGAAGTCTAAAATCTTGACTTCATTCGCTGGCGTTACCATGATATTAGCGGACTTAATATCACGGTGCACGATATCTTTTGCATGTGCCGCGTTCAGGCCGCGCACGATCTGTGTGGCGTATAGTAGCACCTCATCAACATCGGGCTGAACTGCGTGCCTGTCAGCCCCGCGGAATCGGGCCCGGATCGTTTCGCCTTCTACATACTCGATGACGATGAACGGTGGCCCGTCGTCCGGCTCCTCAATGGTGTAGATCTGGCAGATGTTGGGGTGATTGAGCCGGGCCACCGAGCGGGCCTCGTGGAGAAATCGCTGTTGGTTCTCCCTGGACATCGCCGACTGCTCGGGTAGAAACTTTAAGGCCACGTCACGGGAAAGCCGCTGGTCACGGGCTTTGTAAACCACGCCCATACCGCCCTCTCCGAGCTTCTTGAGGATCTCGTACTGCGATAGTTGTCTATCCATCACATTCCACCTCTCCCCACCCGTTAGTTTGCACTTGCTATAAGGTTTAGAAATTCAGGCGTGTCGCGGATGGCACTCCACGCGGACGCATTTTGCAACATGGCAACACTGAGGTATCCCGGCTTTGCAAGAGCCTCACGCAAGACACCGACGGCTTCCTCTGGCATATCGAGCATCACGTAAATAGCAGCCAGTTCTTCCAGGTAAACTGTGCTGGTGAATGCGTCGACATGCGGCGGTACCAGGGCAACAGCCTTTTCCCCTGAGGCTATGGCCTGCTCTCGCATTCCCAATCCCGCATAGATCTTACCTAAGGCGCTGTGATACCTGGCGTCGCTTTCGTGGTCGGGCATAAGGTTCTCCATGACCTCCAGAGAGGACCTATAAAAGCCACGAGCCCGGTCTTTTTGCCCCATATGTTCGTACGCCAGACCCTTTACGTACGACGGTTCAAGAATGTAGAAAATTCGGTTGTCATAGAAATCCTGGGGATTCTCATCGACAGAGGCGATCATGCCCTCGAAGTCTCCGATGAGGTACTCAAACCGAATCCAATCGCCCATAAAGTCGGATTTCAAATGATCAAAATCCTGCAAGAACGCCTGTACAGTTTCTGCTTCACCTTTCCACAAGTAGCAATTCAGCGTCCGCATAATGTGAATCGTATGCACGTCCGGCGCGTGCGAGAGCAATTTCTCGTAACCCGCAGCGGCTTGTTCGTACTGCCGCACCAACATCTGCGATTGAGCATGTGCATACACGAGATTCAGATTGAGCGGATCGAGTGAGATCGCATGCTCGAGACTTTTTATCGCATCCTCGAAACGCCCCAGCCGCCGCTCGACAAACCCGACGGCACTGATGATATCCGAGTTGTTGGGCTGACCTCTCCAGGCAATATTAAAGTGGTCAAGAGCTTTTTCATAATCTCGATGGCCGTAATAATGGTGATAACCCATCGCCACGTGGGCTTCAGGTAACCGCGGGCTGAGTGCGAGTGCTTCCTCTGCATCGCGCAGCGAGTTTGCAAGGGCCTCGGGAGAATCCTCGAATCCGAACCAGTATAAATTGCTGTACGCCCTTGACCGCAGAGCGATGGCATGAGCGAACGCGGGATCCAGTTCAATCGCCTGATCCAGTAGATCTTTCGCCCTGCGGTAGTTTTCCTCCAGCATACCGGGCTCGTTAAAGAGGGCTCGGGCCCGCAGGTAATGTTCATAAGCATCTGTGACCTCGGTCGGCAACAGAGTCATCTGCTGCTCCTCCTGGACCGTCAGGTTTGCAGCAAGCGCCCAGGCGATTTCACGCGCAATCTCTGTCTGGATCGCAAACACGTCGGTCAGGTTGCGATCATACGATTCGGCCCATAGCGTTCTGTTGGTCACCGCATCGGTCAGCGATACGGACACCCGTACGCGTTCGCCAATCCGTCGAACGCTCCCCTCCAGAATCGTGCGAACCCCGAGTGCGGTACTGATCTGCTGAATATTTCGACCCTCGGGAGCATACCCCGAAACGGAACTACGCCCGATGACCTGTAGCGCCGCGATCCGAGAAAGTTGGATGATAATATCTTCGTGGATACCCGCTGCAAAATAGTGG
>SLED01000362.1 GCA_007124945.1 Salinibacteraceae bacterium
AAATGAACCCTGCGTGTTACGTAAACCGTCGACATAAAGCGATGGGTGCAGATTATCCGAGTTCGCTCCTCCCTACAGAGGCCCCACGCCTGCGTTCCTGCTCCTCCCTCGTTCAAACAAGTTCTGGACGCTTATGATGCGTTCCTCACAAGCCCGTAACCCCACTTCCTCACCGGTAGGGCTTGCACTTCTCCGCTGAACCTCCGACCCTACCTCTACACCACCTGCAAACTTCTCGCGTGCCCGCATGGCTGAACGGACGCTATTCCAGAAAATCATTGATCGCGACGTGCCGGCCGATATCGTGTACGAAGACGATCAATGCATCGCTTTTCACGATATCAACCCGCAGGCGCCCACGCACATCCTTATCGTGCCGCGCAAGCCCATCCCCTCCGTCGACGAGATCACCGAAGAGGACGAGCCGTTGATCGGGCACCTCTTCGTCGTAGCCAAGCATCTGGCCGAAGAGGAAGGGCTGGAGCACGGCTACCGCACGGTCTTCAACTGTGGAGATCACGGGCAACAATCCGTCGATCACCTTCATCTCCATCTACTTGGCGGCCGCCAGCTATCCTGGCCTCCGGGATGAGCACGGCCTGAATCCATCACCTTCCCTGTTTTTACGCAATGACCACCCTGGGCGTTACCGGCGGAATTGGCTCCGGTAAGTCTACCGTCTGCCGCATGCTCGATGTACTCGGGGCCCGCGTTTTTTATGCTGATCCCGTAGCAAAGCGTTTAATGCAAGAGGACGATGAGCTCCGACGCAAGATCGTGGAGGCATTCGGAGAGGAGGCTTATGACGAGGATGGCGCACTAAACCGGGAGCACCTGGCGTCGGTGGTCTTTGCGGACAGCGATCGTTTGGCCGAACTAAACGCATTGGTGCACCCGCGGGTGTTTGAGGCCTTTGGTAGAGTGAAAAAGGAGGCTGCGCGTGATGGCGTAGAGCTCCTTGTGCACGAGGCCGCCTTGATTTTCGAATCCGGCGGAGATGCCCATCTCGATGTTGTAGCCGTCGTGGACGCACCCGAGGACGTACGCATTCAGCGCGTGATGCAACGCGATGGCGTTGACGAAGCCGCTGTACGCGCCCGGATGCAGTACCAGATGCCAGCAGAAGAAAAGCGCCGCCGGGCAGACGTTGTCATCAGAAATGATGGAACTGAAGAAGAACTTCGGCTGCAGGTTGAAGCACTCTATCTCAAACTGACGACGTGCTAATCGGAGGGCGATCGGGCAACCTGTTCGAGCATCTCACGCACGGCGTCTATCTCGTCCTGGATGATGGTGTGGCCCATCCCCTCGTAAATGCGCTTGTCCACATTGCCACCGAGCTCCGCCAGAACGCGTGCGGTGTCCTCTACCCGCTCCACCGGGATGTGGGCGTCAACATCGCTGCACCCGAGGAAGACCGGCGTGCCATCCAGCGTACCCTCGTACGAGAACTCCTTATCCCTCGGAGCCGCCTTTCCCCCGATATCGCCGGTACCGATCAAGCCGCCTGAGAGCGCCACCAATCCACCGTACCGGTTGGCCTCTCGCGCTACCGACTCCGATGCCAGACAGGCGCCCTGCGAGAACCCCATAACTACCAGTCTGGACAATGGCAGACTCGCCGGGTTGCGGGCTTCTTTCATCAGGTAGAACACCACATTCAACGCCGATTCAAGCCAGGGCTCATTCTGGCTGAGGGGAGCAAGGAAAGAATGTGGATACCACGTATGTCCTGCGGCCTGCGGTGCGACAAAGGCAAGCCCTCCCACATCAACGGCTTGCGCGAGCGACTGCATGCTTGCCGCGGAGGCGCCTCTTCCATGTAATAGCAGTACCACTGCGCGCGCATCCTCCAGCGCATCACCAAAGAAAGCGATCGGCTCCCCGCCATGAGGACCGCCGATCCTGCGTGTTGACAGATCTGACATATGTCGGTTTAGAATGGGTTGTTCATGGATCTACGATGTGTTCAACGTCGCCGCTTCTCGATGAAGCGCCACAAGAGCACCACTTCATCAGTCTGTTTCTCATGTAGTTAGGCGAGTTTTCCTGTTTATTAACCTGTGCCGAAGCTGTAGCTGAGGCGGTCCCACCGCTTCGTAGTCCCTTACACCAGTGCCCGGTCGCTATGCTTCATCGCTCATTAGTATGTCTCGTCACGATATTTTTTGTCTCCCTGTTGGCTGGTACTGACGCTGCTGCACAGCATCTCTACGAGCCGGACTCGCCCTCCCTCTCATGGCTTGAGATGGAGGAGGACAGCGCGCTCAGCTTTTCTTTTGCGAATGATGGTATCACGGACCGTGGCTTTTTTCAGCGCGGTCTCCAGTCCCGCCTTCATCATAAGCAGTCGAAGCGCTCTCGCGGTTCCTCCGAAATTACGTCCATCACAGTAGGATTTCTCGACGATAGCTTTCGTTTTATTGACGAAGATAGCACGTTCTACTATCGGAATGAGTCGGCCATGTCTACAGTAATGTTTTCTGCGCCGAATACTTCCGTGCTATTTGGGTATGGCGTGCAATCGCATGATGAGGAGCGGGACCGTCCGGCGCTACGCACAATATACGTGGCCGCTGAGGCGGGTGAAAATCTGCCACTTTTTGAAGGCGTGCTTTACGCGCCCCTGGATGTTTACATTCCTGTCCGCGTTAACCTCGGCTACCGTGCCACTACAGGCCGACCCGACACACCAACCGAGGATATCTCGACACTTCATCTGGCCAATGCACAGCTCGCCGGAGGGGTTGGTGGTCAGTTTTCGTTTCCCTCGGGTCTGCCCATTGTAGGCGATAACCTCGTTGGATTTGCTTCCGTGGTACGGGGCCTGGGTGGCGTTGGTGACCTCCGAAACAGCCTTGATGGTGTGCGCCTCGCGCGCTCGCTGGATCTCAACCTGGAGTTTCAGCTTCGGCAGATTTTCGGCGGACGGGCAGGGCTTACGATCGGCTACACATACAGCACGCTAAGCTGGACGGATCAATCGCTTGAGTCTGTCTTCGACTTCCTGGATGTGCTGGTCGGCGCCTCAAGTGGCTTTCAGCGCAACTCCGTGCAAAGCCTCTTCCGCGTGGGCGTGAATTTTTAGGGAGAGGCTATTTGCTCTTTGCTCTGAGCTATTTGCTGTGAGCCCCAGCCTCGCTTACCAGTCTTGAGCCTCGTAAGCAACTGAGCGATAGTGCCGGCGGCGTAGCGAGACGCCAGCCGCGCAGTGCAAGCCTCATTTGCCAGTTTGAGCGGACGAGAAGCGCCCCGACCACGGGGAAGCGAAACGAACACAGTGAGTTAGTGCCTGTGGTGAAGTGGCCTAAAAGACCGGGGCTAAGACTCCTCCTCGATGATATCCTCGAACGCCTCGGCGTCGTGTGGCGAGAGGTTTTGCAGGATGGAGTGCCCCATCCGATCCCGCTTGGTACGCAAATAACCCTCGTTCACTTCGTTGGGAGCGATCTCAATCGGTACGCGCTCCACAATCTCCAGTCCGTAACCGGTGATCCCCACACGCTTGCTCGGGTTGTTCGTCATGAGGCGCAACTTGCGTATGCCGAGATCACGCAGGATTTGACAACCAATGCCGTAATCCCGCAGGTCCATGTCGAAGCCCAGCGCCTGATTAGCTTCTACCGTGTCGAGCCCTTCTTCTTCCTGCAGCTTGTAGGCGCGCAACTTGTTCAGCAACCCGATACCGCGCCCCTCTTGCTTCATGTAGAGGACAACTCCCTGTCCGGCCTTCTCCACCTGAAGCATAGCCCTCGCGAGCTGGTCACCACAGTCACACCGCTTGGATCCAAAAATATCCCCAGTGACGCACTGTGAGTGTACACGGACAAGCACGGGCTCTTCCTCATCCCAGGACCCCTTGGAGAGCGCGAGATGAACGTCACCGGTTACCTTCTCTTCAAAGGCTACCAGATCAAAATCGCCGAAACGGGTGGGTAACGTGATTTCAACTACACGCTGGACCAGCCGCTCATGGCGCATTCGATAGGCAATCAGATCGCGGATCGTGATAATCCGCATGTCGAATTCGTGCGCGATCTCCATCAGCTCCGGGACGCGGGCCATGGTTCCATCTTCGTTCATAATCTCAACCAGGACGCCCACGGGGGGCTTGCCAGCCATCCGGGCCAGATCCACCGTAGCCTCCGTATGTCCTGCGCGACGCAAGACACCACCATATTGAGCGCGAAGTGGAAAGACATGCCCTGGCTTGCCGAGATCAGACGGCTTCGTGCTCGGATCAGCGAGCGCCCGGATCGTTTTGGCCCGATCAGATGCTGAGATGCCCGTGCTGGTGCCATGCCGATAATCGACAGAAACAGTGAACGCCGTATCGTACAGTGCGGAGTTGCTGTCGACCATCATGCCCAGGTCGAGGGTGTCTGCGCGTTCCTGTGTGAGAGGTACGCAGATGAGGCCGCGACCGTGTGTGGCCATAAAGTTCACGACCTCGGGCGTAATCTCAGAGGCCACACCTACGAAGTCCCCTTCGTTCTCGCGGTCTTCGTCATCGACCACAATGATGAGCCGACCCTCTCGCAGATCGTTCAGGGCGTCTTCGATCGAATCGAACGACAGCTCTTGCTGCGACTCGTCGGAAGCGCTTTGCATGAGATGATGTAGGGATAAGCGAACAAGAACAGAGCACCGAGAGACGCACACTGTGCCCTGCAAAATTATTACCGAACCCGCGGAGACAGGTTCGTGCCCGGGACAACGCGGCTGCTGCTACACGCTCGGAAAGAGCGTTAGGAGACTACGCCTTCTGCTTCTCCTTGTCCTTGTTGAGGACTTCCCCGATCGCAGACTTCTGGATGCGAAGCTTGGTGTTGCCATCCACTTTTACGAGCACGCTATCATCATCAATCTGCGTGACCTCACCATGGATGCCACCGGCTGTCACAATCTTGTCGTTCTTGACCAACGCCTCAATCATGTCCTGGCGCTCCTGTTCGCGCTTACGTTGCGGCCGGATGATAAAAAAGTAGAAGACGGCAAAAATCAGAATCAGAGGCAGTAGCGTGAAGAGGAGCCCTCCACCACCATCAGCCTGTTGAGGAGCCGCGAGAAGAAATTGATACAGTAACATACGATATAGTCGTTCGTGCGGGCGAGCGGCGCGAGTATGAGGCGCCACACCTGAGTAACATTGCGCTGCCGATACGCCGCGACTCTACGAGGGTTCGGAAGAACGGACGAAGTGTGCCCGCGAATCCGTGGAGATCAAACAAAAAATGGGCAAGCTACCCGTATCGCGCCGCTGCGACCTTCTACCGCTGCTGCCTTCCGGCCCTGACGGAGTTCAAAGGGAGCTGGCCGTACGGGACTTGCCCATGTTGGATTATAACTCAATGACCGCATGGCTCAACGGTTCCACCACAGGCGGACGAAGAAACTGTGAGGGGCTCTCGGAAGGCACGTTTGCAGAATCGAAGCACGCGACCGGATAGAACAAGCGCTGTGCGGACGGTCTGGCATCACGTTGCCACCCGCGCAAGCCGCACGGTGCCTTTTGGTTTACGTGCTCAGTTGCTGCCAAGCAGGCACCTATCGCCGGCTGCCATGCTTTTTCAGTACGCGGGCCGCAGCGGCTTGCACGGCCGGGTGCTTGCGGATGGCCGCCAGACGCTCCCGCGCCTTCCGCACCGCGGGCAAATGCTCGACCACCGGCATCGGGTAGTCCTCCCCGATGCGCCAATCTACTTCCTCCTGCACCAGCGGCGGCGTCTTCCAGGGCTCGGCCAGGTAGCCCTTTGGCAGGGGCCGAAGCTCAGGCACCCACCGGCGAATAAACGTGCCGTCCGGGTCGTGGTCCCTCACCTGCTTGCTCGGGTTGTAGATACGCATCGTGTTGATGCCGGTGGTGCCGGACTGCATCTGCACCTGCGGGTAGTGAATGCCGGGCTCATAGTCCAGCATCCAGCGCGCCATGATCGGTGCGAAGCGGCGCCAGTCGAGCCACAGGTCGTACGACGCGAACGAGGTAATCATGGCGCGCATCCTGAAGTTGAGGTATCCGGTGGCGCGAAAGGCCCGGATGCTGGCATCGACCATCGGGTAGCCCGTCTGTCCCGTCCGCCAGGCCTGCAGATGCGCGTCGTTCACCTCACCGGCACGGGTATCATCGAAGGCTGGAATGTAGCTTTCGTGCTGAATGCGGGGCGCATCGTCCAGCTTTTGGATAAAGTGGCCATTCCAGTAGAGACGACTTTCGAAGGCCTGCAGAGCCCGCTGCCAGTCGCCGCCGGCCGGTTGGGCCTGCAATGCTTGCTGACGCTCCCGGAGCATGTGCCGCACCGTTTTCAAGCTGAGCGTACCCCACGTGAGGTGGGGGCTGAGGCGCGAGCAGTTGTCGAATGTCCGGGCAGGGCTGGAGATCGACGCCCGGTAGTGGACCGCGCGCCGGTGCAAAAAGTCCTGAAGGCACCGATGGGCGGCTCCCTCCCCCGGCGCCTGCATTTGATCGGGGTCAAGACCTTCGTCGCGCAATGGTAGATCCTCGACCGTCGGAAGTGGGCCCGGCGGGAGGTCAGCCACAGCCCGTATCTGATCCGGCGACGGAATCAGCGGTTGCGCCATGCGCTCCTCCCACCGGTCCGACCAGTCGTCTCGGCTCTCAAGGCCGGGAAAAGCGCCGCGGTGGAAGCGCTCGTGCAGCGGCACGCCAGCCGCGCGGCACCACTCCCGCACCCGCGCATCCCGCGCCCGGACGTCTGCAGTCTCGGTTTCGTAGTGTCGCCAGACGGTCATCCGGGGGAAGCGCTCATGTAGGTCTGCGAGCACTTCTACAGCCGGACCCTGGCGCACAATCAGCGGCGCGCCTCGCTGCTGCAACCGGTGGCGAAGCTCCTGCAAGCAGGGCCGCACGAAGTGCCAGTAGCGAGCGGCGTAGTCCTCAGCACCCGTGCGCGCCGGATCTACAATGTAGAGCGGTAGCACGAGCCCGTCGGCTTTCAGCGCCTCCGTCAGCGGCGCATGATCGCAGAGGCGCAGGTCACGCACAAACCAGACGACGTGCACGGGAAGCGCATCAGACATGGTGGGCAGGGACAGATGGCCGGGAACGAGCATGCATCTTACCGCATGGTCAGCCCGCACGCTCCTCCCCGGGCTTGACGATCTCGGCACAACCCGCCGGCCCTATCGCTCCTCCGGGCCTCCCTGGCGCGCGATCTGTGCCATTCGCACCAGCACCTTGCGGGCCTCTGTGGCGTCGTGCACGTCTTCGATAAGCTGAAATGGCACGGTCCGCGTTCCCTCCGGCGTGTCCACCTCCAACTCCATGTATTCCGTTTCCAATGCCACCATGCGCGCTGCGGTGGCGCTGTCTACTCCGCCGAAATACTCGGCGTAAAGCAGGAGCGCGTCCTCATGCTCGTCGTTCATGTGTTCGATGATACGGGTGACATCAGACCGCGACAGGGACGATTGATCGTTAGTAGCCATAGGAATGCGGAGGCAAGTGGAGTGCAGGAAACACCTCACTTGCTACGGGTTATCTCAACCGCCGTTCGCCTGTACGACCCCCAAAAGCCGCCCGCACGTCCGTGGTCACGCTCCACCATGTTTCCAAGACGTACGGCGAGGAAACGGCCGTGGCGCCGCTGTCGCTGGCGGTGGCACCGGAGCAAACAACAGTGCTCATCGGGCCCTCTGGCAGTGGCAAATCCACCCTGCTCCGGCTCATGATCGGCTTGATCCGCCCCGACACCGGGACCGTGCGGTTCGAGGATGAGGAGCTTTCGCAGGACAATCTGCGGCGGATCAGGCATCGGATGGGCTATGTGATTCAGGAGGGCGGCCTCTTTCCACATCTGACGGCCCGCGCCAACGTGACGCTGCTTGCGCGCCATCTTGGCTGGAGCGAAGAGCGCATCGCGGCCCGGGTAGAGGAGCTCACCTCGCTCGTTCATCTGGCCCCGGACCGCCTCGGGCAGTTGCCCGACGACCTCTCCGGCGGACAGCGGCAGCGCGTCAGCCTGATGCGCGCCCTCATGCTCGATCCGGCGGTGCTCCTGCTG
>SLED01000017.1 GCA_007124945.1 Salinibacteraceae bacterium
GAACCCGATCCAGAAACCGGGTACGTGATCGATCTGGGCGACTTGAAGGAAATCCTTCACACGCATATTGTCGACAAAGTCGACCACCGGAATTTAAACATTGACGTTGATTTCCTCGCCGGCACGATCCCATCCACAGAAAACTTTGTAGTGGCGATCTGGAATGAGCTTGAAGGAAAGCTGCCGGCCGGCCGCCTCCACAAGATCACGCTGTACGAGACGCCTCGAAACTATGCCACCTACTACGGTGAGTAGCCTTCGACCCAACCAAAGGTAAAAATGTATATGAGCAACGGAGAAGGATTGCACGATGCAACGACCAAAGTAACTGCTGAAAACGACAAGCAGTACGAACGGGTTGATGTATATAACGGAGAGACTACAGAGAAGCTTTCGGAGCATGTCCGGGAGATTTTGAAACTCGTGGGAGAGGACCCCTCTCGGGAGGGACTCATGGATACGCCGGCGCGCGTAGCAAAGGCGTATCAGTTCCTCACGCACGGGTACGAGATGGACCCAGAGGCAATCCTGAAAGGGGCTTTGTTTGAGGAGGATTATGACCAGATGATTCTGGTGAAGGATATTGAGGTCTACTCGCTCTGTGAACATCACATGCTTCCGTTTTTCGGGAAGGCGCACGTTGCCTACATCCCAAAGGGGAAAATTGTGGGGCTTAGCAAGATACCGCGCACTGTGGATGTATTTGCGCGTCGCCTGCAGGTGCAGGAACGACTGACGATCCAGATTCGTGATGCAATTGAACGGGTTGTTGACCCTCAGGGTGTGGCTGTAGTCATTGAGGCGCAGCATCTCTGCATGATGATGCGTGGGGCGGAGAAGCAGAACTCTCTCACCACGACCAGTGCGATGAGCGGGGAGTTTGTCAATCATAGTACGCGGGCCGAGTTTATGCGCTTGATCTCGGCCACGAGCTAACCTATCCTGCAGTTCGCCTCATAATCACGCAAGACTCCGGTCCTATCCATGCCATCAGTCGTTATTACGGGTGCCAGCCAGGGCATCGGTCGTGCTGTCGCTGAAGCTTTTGCGACGCACGATGGAGCCCGAATCGCGCTACTTTCTCGCACGCAGAACAAGCTGGAGCAGGTGGCGTCGGAGTGCCGCGACCACGGCGCTGAAGCGATGGTTGTGCCGTGTGATGTCACCGATGACGCAGCCGTTGAGGAAGCGGCAGCGACGGTACGGGACACCTGGGGTACACCCGACATCGTCGTGAACAATGCCGGCCTTTTTGTGCCTGCCGCGCTGGAGGACATCACCGCCGAGCAGTTTCGGGAGCAGGTAGCCGTCAACCTGACGAGCGCTTTTGTAGTCACGAAAGCATTTCTGGAGGGGATGATTGCGCGGGGCTCCGGGCATCTGTTTTTCATGGCGTCGGTCGCTTCGATCATGGCGTATCCAAATGGTGTGGCGTATGGTGCGGCAAAGCACGGGTTGCTCGGCCTGGCTCGTACCGTTCGAGAGGAGACGAAAGAGCACGGGTTACGGGTAACATCGCTGCTGCCGGGCGCTACCTACACGCCGAGCTGGGAGGGTGTTGACCTCCCTGAGAAACGTTTTATGCGCCCGGAAGATATCGCAGATACAGTGACTTCCATTTACAACCTGAGCGACCGTACGGTGGTCGAGGAAGTCATTCTGCGGCCGCAGCTTGGGGATGTGTAGGCGCTACGTGCCCTGTTGCGCCAGGACGTGCTGCACGAAGTCGCCATCTGTTATCCTTGGTTGCTCATCTACGTCTCCCACGAATTCGTAGATAAACACCTCAAGCTCGGTTCCACCCGGCAGGCAGGCGGTCGCGCGGGTACGCTCAAATAAAGCACCTTCGTAGGAATCGAGCCTCGACAGGAGGCTGTCTCGATTTTCTTCTGGAAGTGCCAGCACGTCACCGGTTACCTCGTCATCTGAGTGGTTGAGGGATATCAGGCCCGGGAAATCGCCCAGGTCGACGAGTTGCCCGGGCACGGAAGCCTGTTCGATGATGGTTGTCTTGCCCTGTAGCAGCCTTTTGTAAGCTGGATGACAGAGGGCAGGACGTAGCGTTCCATAGACGAAAAGGTAGTCAGCCATACAGGGAACCGGGCTCTTTCGTGGCGTGTGTAGTACGCCCAACGGATGCATCGTATAACCGGTCCCTGCCCGCTTCTCTTCATGCGCTATTTCGCACTGTTTCTGCCGCTCCTTTTCGTTGCCTGCAGCGCAAATGACGACCGGGATCCGTTTCAGGAGGCCCGGGATGCGATGGAAGATCTTTCATACCTTGCACAGATCGATGGAACGTACGAGGGGGAGGAGGGGCGTTACCGGTTCAGTTCACAGGGGCGGGCCTACATTCACACCTTTAACAGCGAGGTGGATACCGTTCTGTTTGATGTCCTCTCAAGCCAACCAGACCACGCCGTGCTTCTCCGGGGTGAGGATACGCTGACGGTGATATATCAGCGTGCTGGCCTTCGTCTGCAGCATACAGACGGGTCTGAAAAAGTGCTCGACGCCACGGATTAGCGCTCCGTGACTACCCCGGTACGTCCTACATCGTCTGTATGGCGTCGATCAGTTCTTCTGGATCCACCTTGCTTCCCGTGAACGTGTGGCGGACGCGCCGTTGGCTGTCAATTAGCGTGACCCGGTCCGTGTGATCGATAAAGTAATAGGGATTTCCATCCTCATCGTGGCGTGTAAACGAACGCACTGCTTCTATGTCCAGGCGTTGCAGGGCCTGTGTCAGCTCTTCTTCCTCACCCGTCAGAAGCGTCCAGCGAGACGGGCTGAGGTTGAACGTATCGGCGTAGCGGGCCAGAACCTCGGGCGTGTCTCGTTCCGGATCGAAGGTGAGAAGCACAAAGTGCACATCGTCCATCGCATTTAGCCGACTCTCCACCTGCTTGAGCCGGGCTGTGATCATTGGGCAGATATCCGGGCAGTTGGTGTAGACGAAGCTCATCACCACCTTCTTGCCCTCGAAAGCTTCAGGGAACTGCACCTCCGATCCATCCTGATCGATCAGTGTGAATTGATCATCAGAGAGGTCCGTGGCACATCCCATCAGCAGGACGCTCAGTACAACGAACAGCGGGAGAACGTAACGCATCACGCGTAGAGTACAGATGAGAAAGTGAGGGCAGGACCGGGCGCGGCTTTGATTCCGCCCCGGTCTTGCGACGATCGTCATTCAAAATCCAGCGGTAGCTGCTCCGCTCTACTATCGAGGTCCTCTTCCGAGCGCACCTCAGGTGGTACGACTTGTTCGGATTGTGGAGAGGGGTTTAGGCGGGGCGAGGGGCTTTCAGGGCCAAACCGCGGCGAGGTGGAGTAGCCAGTGGTCGTAACGTCATAGATGACGGGTGCATAGGTTATCGCTATCAGCACCACCGCGGTAATGACCCACGGACGGAAGTTGTGCAGCCAGCGAATCGGGCCGGAGCTTTCGTGTACAGATTCGGTCCAGCCGAAGCTAAGGGAGGGAGCCTCGGCCTTCCGGTAGGCAAGTGTCAGGAAGAAGGCTGCGAAGAAGATCACCATCGCTACAAACATGATCACAGCCCCCACTACCACGACATCGGTAAAGAGCTGCCAGTCGGCGCGATAGAGCGCGCTATCCGGATTGCTGTAGGTAAGGCCCGTGTTGGTACGGCGTGGCATACCCTGCAAGCCGCCGCGCATCAAGCCCCAGGACATCATCAAGAGGCCAACCGAATAAATGTACGGCACGGCCGTTACCATCTTCTTCATGCGAATCTTCTTGCCCGTCAACTTTGCGACCATGTACAGGCTCATTCCGAGCATTCCCAGAATCACGGGTCCGGCAACGGTCATGTGAAAGTGGCCGGGCAGCCATGCGGTATTGTGGACTATCGCGTTCATCTGGTAGGAGGCATTGATGATGCCGGAGATCCCGCCAAAAATGAACAGGAAAAGGCCAGTGATGAAGTACGCGAACAGCCACCGGTTGCTGTCGAAGTAGGGCAGCTTAAACATCCAGCCAAACAATCCTTTACCCCCACGTTGTTTGCCGGCATACTCAAGGGAGGCCGCCAGCGTAAATGCGGTAATCAACGAGGGGAGGGCTACCATGAAGGTGAAGAACGCCTGGATAAGCTTCCACTCGCCGCTGATGCCGGGATCCATAAACTGGTGATGAGTCCCAACCGGAATCGAGAAGATGATGAACATGAAGAAGACGAGACGGCCCGCTGTATCAGAATAGAGCTTCCCGCCTGCCAGCCTTGGCATCATCGTGTAGTACATCACGTAGACCGGCAGCAGCCAGAAGTAGACCAGCGGATGGCCGAACATCCAGAAGAGCGTGCGCGCCAGCATCGCGTTGATGCCGTCGACCCAGCCAAGCACCCACGGGATGATCAACACGAGTATCTCGACGGCTACGGCAATAGAGGCGATAAACCAGACGATAAACGTTGCAAAGATACCCACCACGGCGAGGGGCGTCTTCTTGTCAGGGTTTTCCTTTCGCCATTTGAGGTACGGCGGTATCCAGGTGAAAAAAGCGATCCACGACCCTACGACCACCAGTACCAGTCCGACGTAGAAAAAGACGTTAGCCTGCAGAGGCGGATAGAATGTGTAGAGCACGTCGGCCACGCCGGCGAAAATGGTGAGGGCCGTCATCACCGTACCCACAATCATCAAAATGCCGGAAATCCAGGCCCAGCGCTCGTTAAGCGCCATATTCAGTGATTTGGAGACCACCGCGTGGCCAAAAGCCACTGCGAAGAAGGTGGTAAACACGAGCGCATTTATCACACCGTGGAGCGTTAACCCGCGGTAATATTCGCCGCCAACAAACGGGTCGCTTGTCACGATGCCTGCCCGGAAGAAGGCCTGCATCAGTCCACCGTAAATACCCATGACCAGG
Source organism: Salinibacteraceae bacterium (assembly GCA_007124945.1). Taxonomy (GTDB): domain Bacteria; phylum Bacteroidota; class Rhodothermia; order Rhodothermales; family Salinibacteraceae; genus Tc-Br11-B2g6-7. The sequence goes on from SLED01000017.1 coordinate 4,898, forward strand.
AGGGCCATGGGTAAAATGAGGAGCAGCAGCAACAGCCGCCGCATGCTTTTGCTAAGGTTGAGCGTATCGAAGTTCATAGGGGCTGTTAGCTTTCGGTTACAACGATTTCTCCGCGCATGTTATGGTGGCCCACCCCGCAGTATTCGTGGCAGACGAGCGGGTACGTGCCGGGCTCGTTAAAGCGAAGCCGCTGGTAGTTGATGGAGCCGGGCACAGCCATCATGTTAACGTTCGTGCCCTCGATCTTGAATCCGTGGATGATATCGGTGGCACGGAGATAGATCTCCAGTTCACTTCCCACAGGAATTTCAATGCTCCCGGGCTGAAAAGACCACATCCGAGCGATCATCTGCAGCTCGTAGCGATCTTCTGCATGTTCGATCAGCTGTCCGCGCTCAAACGGATCCGGATCGGTGATGCACTTGGGTACATCAATACCGCGCGCCGTAGACGCGTACATGATGGCCGCGAAGAAGATGAGTAACAGTGCGCCACTTAGGCCGAGCGCGAGGCCTTCACTTTTGTCCATGGTTATTGCCTCGCAAGAACGTCGAAGTACATGGAAAACCAGAGAACTGCAAAGAAGAGGATAAGCACGACGAAGAAAGCAATAGCCCCTCTTGGGAAAAAGGTACTATCGTCTATTTCCTGCGTCTGCTCGTGCTCGTTTGACGGGGTGCTCATAGCAGATAGAGGAGTTGGAGTTGGTGGCCTCAAGCGCAGAAGGTAGCAGGTGCGACGATACCTGTTAATGATTTACCTCAACAGGCAAATATTATCACCCGCTATAGGATAAGAAAAATTCAGCGCCTGTCAAAACGTTTTCAGAGGCGGGCCAGCCGTTTCCGGTTGAGTATCCAGATTTGACGGCCGCTGGTGCGCACAAGTCCGCGCTCTTTGAACTCGCTGAGCGTGCGTACGGCGGTTTCGGTTGCAGCGCCAATAAGCCCGGCCAGCTCCTCACGGGTGAGCCTTGGTTGGAGTGCTCCGTCGTCATCGGTGCCGTGCTGTGCTTCAAGTGAAAGAAGTGCAGCACCGAGTCGCTGGGCCACGGTCTTGCGGGAAATGTTTAAAAGTTGGCGCTCCGTTTCGCGCAGATCTATACTCAGGTGCCGTAGTAGCCGCATACCCACGTCCGGATCGTCCTGGAGGAGCCTGGTAAACTCCTCACGTGCGATAAACCGAGCTTTGACGGGTGTGAGCGCTTCAGCGGCAACATTGTGTGGTGCACGCAAGAGTACGGCGCGATATCCCAACAGCTCGCCCGGCCCGGCAATTCTCATGAGCTGAAAGCGACCTTCGTCCGTGGTTTTAAATAGCTTGACAAAGCCATCCACCAGTTCGTGAGTGCCGGCAGCCCCCTGATCTTGATAGAAGATAAACCCGCCTTTGGGGAACTGGACGAGCCGCTCATTTCCGTTTAGCTTCTTCTGTGTCTCCGGAAGGAGCACAGGCGGAAAGGCATTTCGGTCGACAGCAGAGCCGCGACGTTGGCGAGGTTTTATCTGGGAAGAAGTGAACGACATAAGTACGATGATCGAAGATTCCGGGATGGGCCCGACGGGCTCGTAGTTTTCGTTGTTGAAATAACAACATCGACGGCCTCCGACAAAGAGGAGAGCACCCGAACCACCGGTGGGTAAATCCCCTACAGGAAGGGAATTTGACGGGGAAACCATTAGCCAAAAGTGCTCCCCGGTAAAGAAAACGCCCGCCTACCAGAGGGTAAACGGGCGTGGATACTGCCAGTAGCGAAAAGGCTACTGATGGATCGTGAGGCGCTGACCGGCGCGAATGCGCGTTCCAGACAGGTTATTCCACTGCTGCAATTGGCTCACGCTAACACCATGCCTACGCGCAATCCCGCCGAGCGTATCGCCGTTACGCACGCGGTAGACGATGTAATCAGGTGCACTGCCATCGCGGTGAATCGTGAGTGTTTGTCCGGGCCGGATGACCGTTCCTGAGAGGCTGTTCCATCGTTGCAATTCGCTTGAGGAGACCCCGTGCCGATTGGCAATTTGTCCGAGGGTATCTCCGCTGCGCACCGTGTACTGAATCGGCTCGGCAGCGGGCTCACTGCCGGTGTGCAGTACCAACTCCTGGCCGGCGCGGATGCGCGATCCCGAGAGATTATTCCAGGAGCGAATATTTGAGACGGAGACGCCATAGCGTGAGGCAATCCCGCCGAGCGTGTCCCCGCGTCGGACATGGTACACCACGCGTGTCTCATTCTGCGATTTTGCTTCCGTGGCTTCCTCTTCTGCGGCTTCTGAGGAAGCGTCGGCAGCTTCCGATGCCATCTCCTCGGACGCCGCTTCGTCGGTCTCGCTTGCCTCGGCCGACGGCTGCTCAGTCTCAGTCAGGGAAGCTGATCCATCTGCCGCGCGTACTACCGGGGTGCGCTGCTGTTGCTGTTGAGTGCTCTGCTGACGGGCACCGTTCAGCGGAGCGATGGGGCGCACCAGACGCGATCCATACTGGACGGATACGGGTTCGGCATCGGCCATCATCGGTCCGTCATAGTTCTGGACGGGGACCGCCAACCGCTGACCGGGATGTATCGTCGACGTGTTCAGGTTGTTGGCACGCATCAGTTCGCGGACCGAGATACCGTACGTGCTTGCAATACGTCCGAGAACATCCCCCCGACGGACCACGTGCTCGCTAACGGGTTTCTTCTTCTCATCCGGGAGTGCTTCGTATGCCTGGGCGAACTGATGGTACGTGCCCTGCGGGAGACGTACGCGGTACCCGTTTTCTGTCGGGGGAAGGGTGTTGCGGCGCAGCTCAGGGTTGAGGGCGCGAATTACCGACGTGCTGGTACCGGCCATTTCTGCTATCTCGCTAAGTGAGTGCATCCCCTGCACGGGTACGTGGTCGTAAGCATAGCGGGTACCCTGCTGCGTCTGCGTTATATCGAAGCGTTCAGGGTGAGAGACCACGAGCGATGTGGCAATAAACATCGGCACGTAGTTGCGCGTCTCGCGGGGAAGGAAATTGTAGATGTCCCAGAAGGTGGGCTGTGTATCGCTGTTGGCATACCCTGCACGGCGGATTGCACCGCGGACGCGTCCGGTGCCCGCATTGTAGGCTGCGAGTACCAGATGCCAGTCGCC
>SLED01000112.1 GCA_007124945.1 Salinibacteraceae bacterium
GATCAGCCCAGCACGTCGCCGAAAGGGAGGATTACACCCGTACGATCGATTCCCTCGAAGCAGTTAACGAAGACCTCCGCGACTCCCTCTCTTTCTACGACGATATCTACTCCGGCCAGTTTTTCCGCGACCGTCGCGTGATGGCCGATCGCATCCGCCGTCTCGAGTTTGATGTGATGGATGCCCGAGAAGGAGGGCGACTCGTCCAAAACCTTGCCGTCGACGATCTCTTCGAACCCGCCAGCGCCACGCTCACTGAGGCAGGCCGAGAAGCTATTAGTGAGGTAGCCGACCGGTTAACAAACAACTTTGATGGCAAGCAAATCCGCGTGGAAGCCCACGCAGACAATAGTCCCATTGGCGGCGCACTTCAGGAGCGATACCCCAGCAACTGGGAGCTCTCCGCCGCCCGCGCCTCCGCCATTGTTCGGGAGCTCATTGATGCCCACGGATTACCGGCGCACCGGCTGCGCGTTGTGAGCTTTGGTGACGCCCGGCCCATCGTACCCAACACTACGGCCGAAAGCCGAAGCCTCAACCGCCGTGTCAGAATAACGGCGCTTCCCGAAGCTCCCTGACGCCCAGGCTGATAGGCTACGTTTCCTGCCCGTCCATCTCCTCATGCGCGGTAGCCAGGCAGTCCCGGAGCACCTTTGCCTGCCAGTTCAAGCGTCCCTCGTGCATTTCCACGACAGCGTAATCCTCTGAAAGCTCTATGAGCGCTTGTACAAACCGCGGTAACCCAAACTCATCGACGTAGCGCTCTGCATTGCTCAAAAACTCGTTGTGCAGATCCTCTTCGTGCTCAAGCATACGGATAACCCGGTTTTCTGTGAGAAAAGACAGCGTGCACTCTATACGTACTACCGTGGGATAGGTCGCAATTACCCGGTAAATGTTTGTGCGGCCTTCTGCTCGGTTATGCGACTAAGAAACAGGGCCGCGATCTCCTCCGACCAGTAATGGCCGCGACCGTCGCGCTGAACGAACCCAACATGGCCTCCAAACCGCGGGGTGATGAGCTCGATCAAAGGATGCCTGCGGGCAATATCCACCGGATAGCAAGTGGCGCTCAGAAACGGATCATCCTGTGCGTTTAGGATGAGCGTTGGGCGCGCAATGTCCGGAAGCACAGCTTTGCTGCTGCAGCGGCGGTAGTAGTCGTTTGCACCGTCGAAGCCATGAATGGGTGCAGTGTAATAGTCATCAAAGTCTCGAAGTGTGCGGATCCGGCGAAACGCTTCCGTATCGATCTCCCCGGGGTGCATCGCGGCTTTCGTGCGAACCTTCTGCCATAGGTGCGACAGAAACCGCCACCGGTACACAAAATTTCCCGGGCGCTCCAACTCATCGGCGCAGCCCAGCAAATCTAACGGAACCGAAATGGCCACGGCTCCCGAAATTGTTCGTGGTGCAGATTCCCCCCGCTCACCAAGATACTTAAGCACCAGATTTCCGCCAAGGCTGAATCCGATAAGCGATAGCTCGGTGTAGGGCTCCTCAACCAGATGCTCCACCACCGTCTCCACATCCTCCGTCGCCCCGCTATGGTAGAAGCGCACTTTCCGGTTGGGTTCGCCGCTACATCCCCGCAGGTTTAGCGCCGCAACATCCCAACCAGACCGGTTTAGCACCCGCACCATTCCCTTCACGTATGCACGCCTCGAATCACCTTCCAGGCCGTGAATCACCAGTGCCAGCCGCGAACTTCCGTTTCGCGACCAGTCGATGTCCAGAAAATCTCCGTCGGGCGTTGTTATGCGCTCCCGGTCGTAGGTTACCTCCTGCACCTTCCGAAAGAGTGTGGGGAAGATGGTGTTGAGATGCCCATTACGAAACGGGACGGGCGGTTTATAGGGGTGGACAACCTTCATGCGACAAAGATGCGTTCATGCATGACGCTCGGTAAATTTCAGCTTAACGCTCGTCCCGAAGGGCAAGCAGGGCCATCATGCGCCCGGTCTTCCCGTTTTCGGCGCGGTGGGAGAAAAATGTTTCTGTGCCGGCAACCGTACATCGCGCGTCAACCTCGATGAGCTGTTTACGAACGCCGGCGGCCGTAAGCTCTCGCTTTAAATGAGCCTTAAGATCAACAAAGGGGCGCGGCCTCCCCTCCGGCCGGCGTACGAGGTCCTCATCAAACTTGCGCGCCACCTCCTCGCCCACCTCAAAATTCGCTACCGAGATGCACGGGCTCACGTAAGCTCGAATACGAGCTGCTTCCGCACCGGCTTCCTGCATGGTACGGACCGTGTTTCCGATGATGCCTGCTGCTGCCCCGCGCCACCCGGCGTGCGCGCCTGCAATCACACCGGCCGATATATCCGCGAGTAACACAGCCGCACAATCAGCCGCGGTAAGAGACAATACCACGCCGGGCTCCGTGGTTACCAGTCCATCGGTTTCCGGGTAGAAGCCGGGGGCGGAGACGCGGCGCACGCGCACGCCATGCACCTGCCCGGCCACCGCCATTTGGTCCGGCTGAAGGGAAAGCTTTGCGAGTGCGCGCCGTCGGTTTTCTTCAACATCCGACCTGGAGTCCCCGGTGCTAATACTCATGTTGAGCGAGGCATGCGGCGCCGTGCTCACGCCGCCCCGCCGGGTCGTAAAAGCAGCGATCACGCCGGGAAGTTCATTCAGAAGTGTTGGAAACAATAACTCAGCCATGGTGGATTTTTCGATGCTACTGCTCGCGCAAGGTCTCGCGCACGACGCTACGGGGCATTTCCCTGCCCGTCCACTGAACGTACGACGCAGCGGCCTGCCCGATCAGCATAGCCAGGCCACCGATCGTCTTCACGCCAGCCTGCTCCGCTTCCTGGAGAAATCGGGTTCGCCGCGGATTATATACAAGATCGTATACCACCGCTTCTGCTGAATAATCCGCAGGATCAGGCCAGGGCGTGGCATCCGTATTTGGCACCATTCCCACCGGCGTCGCATTCACGATCAGAGCCGAGGCGCGAATAGCCTTTGCCCCATCGCTGAACTCGCGCCCGCGCAGGCGATCGGTATCGAGGGTGGCTTCGAGGGATCTGCAGAGTGTGCGCGCCTGCGAAGGGCGTCGGGCAACGATGGTGACCTGCGAGGCGCTGAGCCCACTCAGAAGCGCAAAGGCCACTGCCCGCGCCGCCCCTCCTGCGCCCAGAATTACGGCCGGCCGCTCAGTTAACTCTTGCTCATACGGCTTGAGCGGCTCAAGAAATCCCTGAATATCGGTATTGTCACCCACGAGCGCGCCGCCTTCCCTTCTCACGATGGTGTTCACAGCTCCCACACCGCGCGCGCGGCTCGTGACCTCATCCAAAAATGGAATCACCGCCTGTTTGTGGGGAATAGTCACATTTGCCCCAGCAAAGCCCAGGGCTCTAAAACCATCCATCGCCTCTTTCACGCTTCCCTCTGCTACCCGAGTTGCCACGTAAACCATATTGATGCCCTGAGCTGAAAGCGCTGCATTGTGCAGCAGCGGCGAAAGTGAGTGCGCTACTGGATCACCAATCAGGGTAAGCAGGCGCGTGGCGGCAGAAATATTCATCGATGCAAATGCCAGTGGCCGAAGAGAAGATCTCGTCGCAATCTACACGAACAGGTAAATCAACAGTGCGGTTAGCACGATCACTACGGTAACGAGAGCCATGCCACTCCAGTAGTCAAAAACGGGGGGAATAATTTCTTCTGTCATGGTCCGTGCTTTTTGGTGATGGATACGTTCCGATGCATAAGCGCCTGAAAGACACGTCGGTTTCACAGGCTCGGAGAAGTTTGAGTTGTCTCAACGCCAGGGCAAGCCTCAACACGATCTTCGACGAAAGATGGGGTTACCGGTTGGTTCTTCCAGAAACGCTTGTTACCTTGCTACTGAAAGCGCTTTTTTAACTTATTCAACTTCCCCTCACTCGCTTTTATGTCGCAAGAAACCGCTGCCCCCGAGGCCGACTCAAAGAAGAAATTGACCTTCTTTGGTGAGGTTAACCAGATGTTCGACAAGGCTGCTGCTTACACCAGCCATCCGGAGGGTCTCCTTCTCCAGATTAAGGCCTGCAACAGTGTTTACCGGATGGAATACCCGCTCCAGCGAGAGGATGGGTCCATCGACGTTATTCAGGCGTACCGGGCCGAGCACAGCCAGCATAAGCTGCCTACCAAAGGCGGTATCCGGTACGAATCGCACGTCAACGAAGACGAGGTGATGGCCCTCTCTGCGCTCATGACGTATAAGTGCGCCGTGGTAGACGTGCCGTTTGGTGGTGCCAAGGGTGGTATTAAGATCGATCACCGGGACTACTCGGAAACCGAACTGGAGCGCATCACACGCCGCTACACGTTTGAGCTAACCCGCAAGAATTTTATTGGTCCGGGTATTGATGTGCCGGCCCCGGATTATGGCACCGGTCCCCGCGAGATGGCCTGGATTCTTGACACGTACAACTCGGTCGGTAACGACACGCTAAACGCTCTTGCCTGTGTTACCGGGAAGCCAGTTGGACAGGGTGGCGTCCGTGGACGTACGGAAGCGACCGGTCTCGGCGTCTTTTATGGCATCCGCGAAGCCTGCAGGTTTGCCGACGATATGGAAGAGCTCGGCCTTTCAGAGGGTGTGGAAGGTAAAAGTGTCGTCGTTCAGGGCCTCGGTAACGTAGGTTACTTTGCTGCGAAGTTCCTCGAGGAAGGTGGCGCAAAGATTGTCGGGCTGGCTGAGATAGAGGGTGCGATCCACAATCCGGATGGACTCAACCTCGAGGATGTCGTCAATCATCGCAAATCCACCGGGTCGATCCTGCATTATCCCGGCGCCACAAACATCGAAAATTCGGCTGAGGCGCTGGAGCTCCCCTGCGATATCCTGGTACCCGCCGCACTGGGTGGAGTCATCACCGGGGAAAACGCGCCACGAATCAAAGCCAAAATTATCGCTGAGGGTGCGAACGGACCGGTCACCTCCGAGGCTGATAGCCTTCTGCTCGATAGAAACGCCCTTATTATTCCCGACGTGTACCTGAATGCAGGCGGTGTTACGGTCTCCTACTTTGAGTGGCTGCGTAACCTCTCACACGTACGCCATGGCCGGATGAGCAAACGTTTCGAGGAGCGAAACGCCGAGCGGATCCTCCGCGCCGTTGAAAAGCTCTCCGGTAACTCCTTCAAAGAAGATCGCTTCGACAAAGTACTCTCTGAGATAGCCTTCGGGGCAAGCGAGGAAGACCTTGTCAATTCAGGCCTTGAGGAGACGATGGCCTACGCCTACCGCGAGATTCGCGAGTTGCGGCACAAGCACGATGTGGATCTACGCACTGCAGCCTTTATCAGTGCTATTAACAAGGTTGCCACCTCTTACAAGCAGATGGGAATCTTCCCGTAAGGCTCTCTTTTCGAAAAGGGTGGAAACGGGTGCTCCTGTCCAACAGGGGGCACCCGTTTTATTTTTCGAGGCATTACCCGGTCGGGTCGCCATTCACTTTAAACTGCCTGATCGAACGGATCGCGTCTGGATCGCCGGAGAGCTCAATCGACCGCTGGATGAGATCCTCAATCTGGTCATCGTTTAACGGTTTGTCGATCGCGTTTACATCGTAGGCAATACCGTACTCGGTAAAGTCGCGGTGGCTGGATTGCAGGTTGCTTGCTCCGGCTCGATAGATGCAATCATCAATCGCCTTCTTGGTGCCTCGCACGTCACTGTGTACAACCGCAAGCGTCCAGTATGGCGGCGTTGCATCCAGCCCGATTGTTTGCCGTGGTTGAAATACTGTATCCCGTACCGAGCCCCGCTGGTTGAACATGCGGGTGGTGGCGGCAATGTAGGATGCGATGCGTGGCTGGGCCTCCTGCGTAGCTGCACCGATGTGGGGAGTGGTCACCACCTCCTGTAACTCCGCATAAGGGTTGCGCCAGCCATCTTCGGAGCTTCCGGGCTCCTCAGGAAAAACGTCAACGGCTGCAGCGCGCACGTGCCCCTCTTCTATCGCCCTCTTCAAATCCTCCGGGGGATAGAGAAAGCCCCGGGCAGCATTGATAAACCCGCGCGGGCTCCTTTCGGGTCGATCTGCAGCCAGCTGCCTAAAGTGATCGAAAGATATAAGTCCACGGTTGCTCTCACCCTTTGGGTTTTCGGCGGAAACATGCACGGTCACGAAGTCACCCGCCCGGAAAGCTTCTGCAAGCGTCTTGCACGGTGTCCAGCCCAGCGTTACCCCCACCTCTCGTGCAAGGTCAGATTCCTCGTAGAAAAAAATCTCCATACCGAGCGCCTCGGCAGCCTGTGCTACCTGCTTGCCGATGTTGCCCAGGCCGATGATTGACAAGGTCTTACCCTGAATCTCGTACCGGTTCGTACTATCCTTCGTCCAGAGGTGCTGCCTACCGGCATCATTCGCAACAAAAATGCGGCGAGCAAGGCAGATCAGTTCGCCCATGACCAGTTCCACAACCGAGCGCCCGTTGCTCACCGGGTCGTTCATCACAAGTACGCCTTCCTCAGCACAGGCCTCTTTGTCCACCGAATCGTCGCCGATGCAACAGAGCATGACCGCTGCCAGCCGGTTCGAAGCCCTCAGCACTGGCAGGTCTACGGGGAATTTGCTGCGCTTGTAGAGCAAGTCATGCTGTCCTTCGCGCAGTCGCTCAATAACGCCCTCGGTGTCTGTCGTGGCTGTGAGCGGGAGTCGATCCGGTTCGATGCCCTGCGAGCGCAAATGGTCATCCAGGGACGGATGCGGCTCTTCGAGGATGAGTGCTTTGCGAAAATGGTCGTTCAGGAAGCGCACTTGCGGGAGGGTGGCAATCTGCTCCATGCGGAAAATTACGACTGATGGGTACGGTGCCCGTCCCGTGCGGACAGGCGTTCAGGAATGAAAACAGGCACGTCCACGCATCTATGCTGGCAATGTTCGCGGAGCGGTATCATCACGGGTATTACGGAGTCGCGTGATCGGTTCGCAGCACGATCTTGCCGGAGGCGCGCTTGGTCTCACTGTACCGGTGAGCTTCGGCAGCCTCGCAGAGCGGGTACACGCGGTCCACTACTGGCCGCACCGCCCCTGCCGATACCATCGACGCCAGTTCGCGGAGATCGTCACCATCGGGCCGAACAACCACGATGTGCGCGCGGGAGCCTCCTAATAGCCGCGAGGAAAACGTCCGAAGAATGCTTCCCGGCATAATGTCCGTAGTTACAAATCGGCCGCCTGGGCGGAGGGCCTGCTTTACATTCTCCACATTTAGATTTCCGAACGCATCGAAAATGATGTCGTACTGTGTGCCTTCCGAAACAAAATCGGCGCTGGTGTAATCAATCGCATGTTCTGCACCCAGCGATCGCACGAGGTCGGTATTCCGGTAACTGCAGACCCCGGTGACGCGCGCTCCCCACGCACGGGCAATCTGCACCGCAATGGTGCCCACGCCCCCGGATGCGCCGTTGATAAGCAGGTGACCCCCTTTCTTCAGATCTGCCTTGTCGCGGAGCGCCTGCATGGCCGTCAGCGAAACGAGCGGTAGACTCGCGGCTTCTTCCATGGACAGATTTTCTGGAATGAGGGCTGCATCCTCAGCCGGTACAAGCACCTCTTCAGCATAGCCTCCGCCTGCCCGTGTATCGAGCATGGAAAACACACGATCTCCTACCCTAAACTGCTCGATACCAGGCCCCACCGCCAGCACCTCTCCCGCTACATCCGAGCCTGGAATCTTCGGGAAGCCCGACCAATCAATCCAGCGAAGCTGCCCCATCCGAAACCGCCAGTCTACCGGGTTTACGGAGGCTGCATGCACGGCTACGCGAAGATGGCGTGGTTTCAAGACGGGCCGCGGGATGTGCTCGCAAGCCAGGACGTCCGGGTCGCCATACCGGTGAAACTGAACAGCCTGAATCTTCGGCATGGTATCGTGCAGTTCTGGGATGCGGAAACTGTTCATCTATCCATTCTAACCGGCAGCAGTAAGTTCGCCCTGCTCTGTCACAACCCGGTTACGACTCCGGAAC
>SLED01000091.1 GCA_007124945.1 Salinibacteraceae bacterium
ACCATCGCCATTGTTTCGCCCTGCTCAGAGAGAAGCGAGCGCATCTCTGCTCGCTCCATCTCAATGGTTTCCTGCACTTTTTGAAGCCGCTCGATCTCAGCCGGCTGCTGCATAAAGGTGACGTACACGCCACCAGCCACAACGCACAGCCACACGGCGGTGATTATGATGACGTTATAAAGTTGATTGGACAGCGACATAATCCGTAAGTCGGTATGGTGGAGAAGTAGTTGTCGAGCGGTAGATTACTCGGCTCCGAGTGCAGCAGGAGTCATCGGCGGGGTAGAGTCCTCCTGGGCCTGCTGCTCGGCAATCCGCTCGCGCAAGAAGACAGCCGCCTCGGGTAGTTCGTTTGAGAGTGGCACGCGGAGACGGTACGAGTAGACCGGCCAGTCACGTATTTCTGCAAACGTGAGCGTTTCGATGCGGCCGTCGAGTCGTTCGGCCAGGGTGACCACGCCATCACGCGATACGGAATTTCCGCGCAGCTCAATCTCGCTGCCAGACGGCTGCCAGCTATCTACCCACAGGCCTTCCACGATGGACATTTCGCGAGCAGTGGTCTCCATTGCACGGCTCCACCGATCACTACCTACCATGAGATCCTCCAGTACATCCAGGCCGCGCATATACTCCGCATGCACCTGCTGAAGGCTATCAATGCGCGCCTGCAACACGTTTGGGTCTTCATCCACGAGCGTTGGGTCATCTTGATCTACGCGATCTCTATAATCCGCGATTGTGGACTGTAGCGTGAAGAAGCGGGCGACAAAGAACAGCACCGTACAGAAGAGCACCACGTACAGTGCAATAATCTGCCAGGAAACAGGCAGCACAAACTGACGGCGGCGGAGCTCAGCCGGCAAGAAGTTGATATCTTCAAAAACGCCCTGATACTGCTCGTCTTTTATAAGCCGTAGCGCTGCCAGCGTGGCCGGTATCGCCGAGGCCTTCATCTCAGAGCGGTCGCGCTCCACCTTCGACGGTGGCAACACATCACGCATCGCACTGACTGAGGCTTCGGGAAAGAACATCTCGAAGCTCTCCGCCAGGTCATCCTCGCGATCTTCGCTGCAGAGCAGTACCTGGGAGATGTCACCAATACCGTACTCATCCTGCAGTAGCAATACGCGAGAACAGATCGTCTCCGGTGGTTCAAACGCCGTCAGCGACCGAAGATTTTCGGTGTGACGGAGCTTGCCACCTTCCAGAAACAGGACAACCGTGTCGTCCTCTCCGGCGCGTACAACGAGCGAATAGACCGGCTCGTCTACTTCCTCTTCGGGCTGCTCCGGGCGTGTTGCCCGGGCGAGGCCCAGGTAAAGCGGGACTTCGCTATCCAGCAGTTTGGCCGGAGGAATACGCCGCTTCTCTGATCGAAGCTCGCTCAACGTCGTGGTCACGGCGTTCTCTTCACTCGCCTTCACCGCCAGATAGCGCGGAACGCCCTCATCTGTGGGCGTCTGTGAGATGAATGCTACACGATCAGTCGAGAGCAGCTCCCCGTGCTGCTCTACGAATGCTTTTCTGAGCTTTTTGCGACTGACGTCCTTGCCTTCCTTGAACTCCGGCGTAACCAGTTCTATGATGGAAACGTCAGAGGCCTCCAGCGTGAAGGCCATGGCGGGTCGTGGATAGCCAAGATCCTCGCACTCCGACAACACGTCGGCAAGTTCGAGTGCAAACGACTCTACAACGTCGGATGCCGTGGCGCCGCTCAGATCGGCGGCACCGGCCCCCTCCAGTCCACCAAACTCGGAGGCAATGAACATATTGTCTGCATCACTGCCTCCTTCGTCGCCAAACTGGATATTGAAATCGGAGCCGCTTTCTTCAAGCGAATCGAGATCATTGCCCATGCTGGCTTCCGGCGTACTTGCGGTGGCCGAGCGCTGGCGCGTGAACTGGCGCACAAGGCGGGGCCCCTCGCCGGTTACCTCAAGAAGGGAGGCGTGTAGGGTGCGGCCTGTAACCATCACCCCTAAGACTGTTTTCGCTGCGTTACGCGATGCCATGAGTCGTAATTAGATACGTTTAGGTCGATTGGCAGTATCGGAGCCGGGAAGGCAATCTTAAACGGAATGGCTATCCCAGCAGCTGTTTAAGTCGGCGCTTATTATTGGCATAATCAACGGCTGTCTCCACCGTTATCTGACGGTTCTGGACCAGCCGGTAGAGGTCCTGCTCAAGCGTAGTCATGCCCAGCTTATTTCCCTCCCACATCATCTGGTAGATCTCGCCGGTGTTGTCATTCTTGATCGCTGCGCGGGCCGAAGAAGTCATCCATAGAATTTCTTTGGCGAGAATACGGCCTCCACCCACCTTTGGAAGAAGCTTCTGGGAGATGACACAGCGAAGAACATCGGCCAGGCGATTCCGGATACGCTCCTGCTCATCCGTCGGGTATTCAGCCACGATACGGTCGATCGTCTCGACGGCGGAGATGGTATGCAGCGTGGAGAACACCTTGTGGCCGGAGTCCGTGATCTCGAGCCCGGCCGAGATGGTATCCGGATCACGCATCTCCCCGATCACCACAATGTCGGGGTCCTGACGAAGCGCCTGCACAATGCCGTCTTTGAAGGTTGGCACATCACGCCCTACCTCCCGATGCCGAACGATGCATTCCTTTGGATCGTGGATGTACTCGATCGGCTTTGCCACGATGACAATGTGGGCCGGCACATCCTCGTTATTGGCATCAATTATGGCATCAAGCGTCGCACTCTTACCTGAGCCGGTAACACCTGTGACGAGCGTCAAGCCGTCCCGGATATGCCTGAACATAACCCCTTTTTCGATCATCCGGGGAAAGCCCAGGGACTTCAGTGGAAACAGCTCGTCTTTAATGAGGCGCATATTCAGCGCCAGGTGCTGGTTGTCGAAGTAGCACGTGGCACGATAGCGAACGGGCCGTCCACCCTCCCCTTCGCCGGGTAGCTCGTACGAGAAGTCGAGCGAGTTTTCTGTCTTGAGCACCTCCAGCTGACGCTCATTGAGCAGATTCAAAAAGAGAATATCCGTCTCTTCGTATTCGTACTCTCCGAGATCATCATAAGGGCGTTTTTCACCGTCTACGCGGTACCAGAAGCGCCCGCGGCATCCGCGGCCGCCAGCATCCATATCGGAGGCCCCCAAGTCCCGCGCGCGACGAGCATACAGCCGCATGTGTTCACGCAGAATCGTCCGGTCCTTGTCGAGCAATGCGTTTACCTGGTCGATAAGGAAGAGTAAGCGCTCCTCCCCGTCCATCGACTCTGGAATTGCATCGCGAACGGTTTTTACCACTTTCGGCAAAGGGGGCACCGATACTGGTTTCGCAGAAGCGCGTCGCGGCGCTTTCATCTGCTCATTGACAATATCGGCAAGTGCTGGATTGCTCACGGCTCTGAAAAGGTTGTCCTGAAAATGGATGTACGGTCTCCCGCCTCACTAAGGGGTATCGCTGTGAAACCCATCCACTTAACCAAAAGAAGGTCTCATTGCGTAATTTCACATTTACACACGCGATTCCATTGTAGAACGGAAAAGGCCGTACATCTGACGAGTCAGACGTACGGCCTTCCGGGGTCAATAGTGATGTCGGTTAGATCACCTACGGTGCATGCTGACCGGGTGTGTTTTCGTGGTCAAGGTCTTCGCTTAGCCAGATCTGAAACACCTGATCACTAAAGTCCGGGATGTTGGCGTAGTCCAGGAGACGTGTATATCCCATGGCATCTGTGCCGATAACATCCCACCCTTCTCCTCCGTACGTTCCGTCGGTAAAGGGAAAGCTCTTGCCACATGCTCCACCGGATGCGCATTGTGGATCAGGGTAAGCGTTGTCTTTTATGTCTTGAAATTCGGCCTCGCCCCAGCGCTGCTGATCCTCAAAGGCGATCCGCCAAACGCCCGGCTCCGAAGGATGACGCTCAAGCATAGCGTACTTGCCTTCTTTCATGTCATCGAGCCCAGCGTTGGACCCTTCGTTGACCAGCGCGTAATGTCTGTGGTCAAACCCATCGTCCCGATAGTGAACGTCATCTTGTCCCTGGAGACTGCAGTTCTTGTCCACTGCTAGGATAAAATTAAGGCGCGTACCAGGCATCAGCTCTGTTTCGACGCTTGAAACAGAACCGTCTCTATCGCGGCCGGAGGGAAAGAGAAGCTCTGGCTCAGCAATGTGATAATGGGCATTGTATGACCCACGTGTGCGGTCAATTTGATCCTCCGAATCTTCAGGTCCAGATTTGTTACCCGGGTTGTTCGGGTTGAATCCGTCCTCCTGCGTACCATGTCCGAAGTTGTATTTCGGAATATGACGCTCAAGATATACAGCAGAGCACCATCCAGCCATCGAACTGATGAACTCTGCATGCAGGTGCGAGGTCGAATCAACCGTAATGCCATCATCGGGCACTGCGAGCATGTTGGTTGGCACATACGACCCATTTATGTCGTGCATTGCGCTGCCATAGTGCCCCTCAGCAATGACCCGGTACGATTCAAGGCTTGTCGGCTCGAGCCAGGCAACGTACTGTCCTCCTTCGTAATCGCCCGTGACGCGGCCTTCCGATCCGTTAACTTCGTCGATGACGTCCTGGAGCGTAGTGTTTGGATTCAAGCCAACCAGCTCCTTTTCGACCTCTCTCGCGCGGGATTTGATGCTGTTATATCCCGAGCGGGCGATCTCGCGAGCCACAATCTGCTCCTGTCGTTCGGCCTGATCGCCCATCGTCTCGAAGTTCGTCTTCTCGGCGTTGTAAAGGATGAACGCCCCGGCGATGAGCGCGGAAATCATTAAGAGTATTGCTGCTTTACCCATGGTGTGCCTCCTGTATGATGATTAAAAAATCGATCTGCCTGATCGCCGGTGGAAAGATCGTCAGGCAAACCTTAGTCGCTTGCTAAGACGACTTCTAACGGCTCCTGCTGACCGGGAGCATGCTGCCCCGGGCGCATCTCGCCGTCACTCTCTCGAAGCCAGAACTCCAATACAAAGTCGTTGAAGGACGGATGCCCGTCGCGGTCTTCCAGTTGGGCATAGCCGTAGCTATCCTCCGTCCATCCAGAACCGCCATACGTGCCGTCCTCAAAGTTGCACGTGGACCCCACGCAACTGGGATATCCGTTCAGCTTGATGTCCTGCAGCTGCTCATCTGTCCATTCTCCCGTCTCGAAGGCGATGCGCCATACGTTTCCGTCACCGTCTGGCCAGCTTTGCAGAAGCGCATGCTTACTTTCGAGAACATCATCAACAGCGCCCTGCTGTGAGCTTGCCTGTCCTCCGCCACCGGCGCCGCGACCGGCGTTGCCGCTGTTGCCCGGCCGCTTGGCCGTCAGAGAATAGAAGCGCTGCGCAGACTGACCCGGATCATCGATCTGCGGGCATGTCCCGTCGGTGTTCATTTCGTCCACACCGATGACTACACCGAGACGGCTCATTGGCGGCAGCTCTGTGTAGATATTCGCGCGCGTGCCTTCGCGAGTGTACCGGTCCGCTGAGTCGAAAAGCTTCTCGGGGGGCAAACGCATGTATTTCTTGGGTTCATAGGTGCAACCTTCCGTACCTATCTCACAGTCTACGGTTGGATTTAGCGGGTTCAGGCCGTCCTCCTGTGTGCCATGGCCCGCGTCGTTAATGGGCAAGAAGCGCTGAACAAACACTGATGTGCACGTACCCTCAGGCTCCTCCACAATGCCCGAGTAAAAGGTATCATCTTCTCCCTCCGGGACGTTTAGTATATTGCTAAGAAGAAAGTCACCGGTAACCGTGTGATTTGCATCATTGAAGAAGCCCGTGGACTCGACGCGATACGTTTCAAGTCCCGTCCGAACGAGATGTGCGGTGAAGTGCCCGCCTTCCACATCTTCGGAATACCCTGTATCGTCACCGCCGTTTACGGTCCGGATAATCTCCGGCAGCGGCGTGTTCGCATTAAAGTCCAGAAGGTCCTTCTGAACCTCCTGCGCGCGAGTAACGATCACGTTGTACCCGGTCCGGGCAATTTCGCGCGCCACAATTTGCTCCTGGCGCTCTGCCTGATCAGCAAGCGTGGAAAAATTCGTTTGCTCCGACTGATAAAGGATTAATGATCCGGCAATCAGTGCCGAAATTATAAGTAACATCGCTGCCTTACCCATACTATGCCTCGTGCGATCTGTGGAGGGTTCGTGTTATGATTCGTAGTTCAGGTGCTTCGTATTTTCCTTATAGTTCCAGGATGAGCGTCGCCCCGTAATACACTTCGCGGAGCGTCTGTCGCTCGGTTTCAAAGGGTGTGACCATGGCAAACCGGATGCGGGAATTCCGAATCGTTCCGGGGTTGTTGGCCTCGGTGCTCGCCGGATTGGCTACCGGCTGGGCATCCCGGTCAAGCATGTCGACACGGAAGTAACTGAGCAAATCTGTACTCTCACCATCAAGCGTCCAATGACTCGACGAATTGGGATTACAGTTGCCCCCGCTCGTTGCGTCACACGTATATCGGGACAGCTGATACACGTCGATCATCTCCCCGCTCAGCTCCCGCTGCCCTACCTGCTCAAGACGATAGCGAACGTGGATCTCCCGCGATTCCGGAGGATTGACCGAGTAGTCTGTTGAGTCCTGCCGGAAAATAAAATCGGTAGTCAGGAGACCCTCGCTGTCATACTCCGGATCGCTGAACGGTACTGGATGCTCTTCCTCAGAGACGTTTTCATGCATTTTCAGGAGGTCTTCCTCCATCCACGTGGCGAACTCGTTCGCCTGTTTCTTCACCATGTAGGTTGCTGTCCGCTCGATTTGCACCTCGGTAAGGCGCTGCATGGATACCAGCAGCACCAGCAATACCGTGGCGCCGATGACGGTCGCGGTCAGATTGTCGTAGAGAAAAATCATTGTCGTTCCTCCTCAGGTGTGGCCACTTAGCCTGTGTAGGTGAAAACACGAGAAAGCCGCACTGGCCGCTCTAAGAAGGGCTCTCGATTGGAGTCAGGCCACGCATCCTGCACCGATGCCCGTACCTTCTTGCGATTCGTCGGGACGTCACTCTTATTTCCGAGGACATCGACGTAGTACACTTCGATCTCTATGGAGAAGTGGAATGTATCCTGGCTAATCTGAAATGGGTGGATCGCAGTGACCATCTCATGAAAGTGCTCCACCGCTTCGCAGGCATCCGGCCCGCCGAACGGCTGGCAGTCCCGCCCGCCGGAGAAATGATTCCCGCTACTGACAAAGGTGAAATCGGACGGGTCGCTGATCTCCTCTCCGTCCAGGATCGCCTGGTCGAAAGAGCGCGAGCGGATGATTTCAAGCGCTTCTACCGCCACCGCACCGGCCATCTCCTGCAGCTCCGCCTTAATGAGCTCCTGGCCTGTCGTCACATATTTCGTCTGATTTGAGAACGAAAATGTGACGGCCAGTGCCATCGCCAGTATTGCAAGTAATGTCTGTTGCATGGCGGGTCAGGGTTTAATTAGTCGCGGCTTGCTACTACACGCATCATCTCTTCAGCGGAGGTTTCGCCACTGCGCACGATCAGTTTGGCAGAGTCCTGAAGCGTCAACATTCCATCTTTGATGGCGAGGTTTTTGATGTCCTCGTCCGAGAGCTTGCCTTCGGAGTCCGCGATGAGGTGACGCATCTCGCGCGTGAAATACATCGCCTCCGTCACAGCTCGGCGCCCTCTGTACCCAAGGCCTCCACACTTCGGACAATTCGGATCTTTGCCTTCGGTGTAGAAGGTGGTCTCTTCAATCTCCTGCTCGGTAAAGCCGAGGTTCTTGAGGAAGATGGGGTCGGGGTCTGGATCCACCTTGCAGCACTGATCACATAGCTTCCGGATCAGGCGCTGGGCTACCACCAGGTTGATAGCGTAGGCGATCAAGAAGGGCTCCACGCCCATCTTGTAGAGACGACTGACCGCGCTGGCGGCATCGTTCGTGTGGAGCGTGGAGAACGTCAGGTGACCGGTGTTGGCAAGTTTAATGGCCA
>SLED01000035.1 GCA_007124945.1 Salinibacteraceae bacterium
ACGAGTGGATGATCCTTGAACCGGGGATCGTTTCGTGCATCGGGAACCTTCATCACGTCCCCGCCCTGAAGATTGTAGGCGCAGAAGGCATGCTCCACCGGCATCTCTCGAATGTCCATCCCGACGCACGCCTTAACCCACTGTTGCGTGTCATCGAGCAGGGTGACGAGAGCAATAGGCGTATCGAGCGCCTGTGACGCGACGCGAGCGATGCGATCAAACGACTTCTCCGGCTCCGTTCCCATCACGGCGAATGCACGCAGCGCGGCAATCCTCCGCTCATCTCCCACCACATTCCATGGGAATTTTTCTTGTTTTGACGCCTTCACCATAATTAAAAAGAGAGCTGGGGAAAATTGCCCTTATGAATAATGTACGATTTTTAAACCTCAAAATCACGATGCCTGACCAGCGCGCCTTCTTAATTCACATCTTGACGTTCAGAGGCTGTTGACACAACGCGTGGCCGATAATCCATCGGTACAGGATCGTGATCAACATCCATGTCCGATAGCTATCCCATCAGTTCTGACGTGATAGTTGTGCAGGCAGACATCCAGTTTACGTGGGTGCCAGGCCCAGGCGTAGCTCAGTTGCTGGAGGTGCTCACCTTGCTCGACTGATGTGCAGGGTCGGAAACGTAGGCGCGAGCATCACGCGCTGGGCCTGCTCCAGGTGGCGCAGCTGATGCTGGGGCGTGGCCTCAAACCACGCCCCGAGGCTTATGCGCATCACCGGCGCCGCAGCCGATCCTACTTTAATTCGCTTGAGATCAAGCCCGTCCGATCCAGTTACCGCCTCTATCCATCGCTCCTGCTGCTTTAAAAACGCACGAAGGGTCTCATCGCGGTTCGTCGATGCTGCATCGGGGCGAAAGGTGCCAGGAGCCGGAAGTGCTGGCGAGGCTGGTTTCACCGACCAGATAAAAAACCGGCTGAAGGGGCCGTACGTAAACGGGCCCTGACCATGCGGACCGTACGCCTGCCCGTGACGCAAAGCTTTTTCCACGTTGGGGAGTGCGGCATCACTGGCTTTCATCAGATGATCAAAGCACTGTGCAATGGACCAGGAAGATGGCGCGGGCTTCCAGTTGAATTGCTCATCGGACAGGCCCAGCAATAGCGCCTGAGCATTCTCATTGACGTGCTCGAACGACTTGCGATACGCTCGGAGATAGGAAGGCAGCATACGAAGCTCCTGGTGATGAGAAAGCATCCGGAATCGTAACGACGCACCCCTGTAGTTGTGCCCTCAGGCGGTCACGGTCGATCGGGGAGCCGCCTCGAACTTCGGAGCATCAGGAAGAAGGGTATCAAGCACGCGCGCTGATGAGATAACGCCCGGCATCCCTGCTCCCGGATGTGTGCCGGCACCGACAAAATAAAGACCTTCTACGTCCTCGCTCTTGTTGTGCGGGCGGAAATAGGCGCTCTGCGTCAACACGGGTTCAATGCTGAAAGCCGATCCTTTAAAGGAGAGATAGTCGTCGAGAAATCCCTGGGGCGTAAGCACGCGTGAGGTCACCAGATGCTCTCCAAGATCGGGGAGCACCGTAGAGGCAAGATACTCCTCAACAGCCAGCCGATAGGGCTCCCCTTCTTTATGCCAGTCGGTCCCGCTATCAAGATGTGGCACAGGCGATAGCACATAGAAGGCATCGTGCCCTTGGGGCGCCATGGACGGATCGGTGGCGTTGGGGCGATGCAAATAGAGACTGAAATCTTCGGCCAACTGCTTACGCTCGAATATATCATCCAGCAACCCTTTGTAGCGGGGACCGAGCAGGATGGTATGGTGCTTTACGTCATCGTAGTGCCGGTTTGTACCAAAATACCAGACGAAGAGGCTCATCGAGTATCGCGCATTCTCCACCTTCCGGTTCGTCCACCGCGACCGAGCATACTCGGGAAGCAAATAGCGATACGTCCAGGCCACATCCGCATTTGAAATAACCACGTCGGCACTGATCGTCTCTCCAGAGGCAAGCCGAACTCCACCGGCGCGCTCTCCCTCAAGCAGTATCTCCGTCACCTCTGCACCGAGCTGCATCGTGCCGCCCAGACCCTCGATGAGATCCACAAGGCCGTGCACCAGCGAGGTAGTCCCGCCCATGGCGTAGTGAACCCCCCATTTGCGCTCAAGAAAGGCGATCAGGGTGTAGATGGAGGTGGTATTGAACGGGTTGCCTCCAACAAGTAGCGGATGAAACGACAGCACCTGCCGGATCTTGGGGTGCTTCACATACTTGGAGACGAGCCCATACACGGTGCGGAAGCTCTCCAGCTTCATCATCGCTGGAGCGATTCGGGCCATGTGAGATGGCTTGTTGAAGGGCACGTGCGCAAGCTCTTCAAAGCCGACCTTAAAGATGTCCTCACTCTTGTCGAAGAACCGTTCGTACCCGGCTACGTCCTCAGGCGCAAACTTGGCGATCTCTCGCTTCATGTGCTCGGGATCGCCGTTATAATCGAAGTGCGTTCCATCATCGAACCGAATACGGTAAAACGGATCGACCTCGCGGAGCTCTACGTCGTCCGACATCGTGCGTCCGGCCAGGCGCCAGAGCTCCTCGAACAGGAACGGGGCAGTGACAACCGTTGGCCCGGCATCGAAGCGAAATCCATCTTGCTCGAAGACGCGCGCCCTCCCGCCCGGCTGCTCAAGCCGGTCGACAACGGTGACGCGGTACCCCCGTGCGGCCATCCGTACCGCAGCAGCCAACCCTCCAAACCCCGCCCCAATGATGATGGCGTGCGGGGAATCCTCGGTCACGGGAATCGGCTCCGTGCGCGTGTTGAGTGTAGCGTCTTTTCTTGGAACGAGCGAGTCGATGAAGCCCATGAGCGTGGGGAGATGTAAACGCGCGAGAAACAAAGCGCCGGTGCAACGACAGCGCTCCAGCCCGGGTTCGTGACGGATCTGTAAGGGATGCCACCGGGGCCATGCTGGATGGCCTCACGAGGTTGCCTTCATCTTTTTCGAGAGGGCAACCTGGAGCGCCGCATGCAATTTTTCCGCAGTGAACGGCTTGGACAGGTACTCATCGGCACCCTCCTCCAGGATGGTCTCGGCGTCCACATCAGCGACCCCGCTCGCAGCCACAATGGGCAGATCTGGGTGGGACTCCCGCAGTTCGCGGATGAGCGTCCTCCCGTCCATTTCTGGCATCATCAAGTCGGTGATGACAGCATCAGGCTTGATTGTTTCACTTCGAATCAGCCCCAGCGCCTCGCGTCCATTAGCGGCCGTTTGCACACGAAAGCCAGCTTCAGTCAGTGTATCAGCGGCCGCCTCAAGGATGAAGGGTTCGTCATCGACCAGCAGGAGCATCTGGTCCTCACCGTCAAACGCGTGAGATACTGAATGCTCCTCATCGGAATTCGCGCTCTGCGACTCCGCTGCCGGCAGGAAAATCCGAAACGTGGTTCCCTTACCCACAGCGGAATCCACATCGATGAAGCCGCCGTGGCCCTTCACGATGCTATAAACGGTTGAAAGGCCAAGGCCTGTACCTTTGTCGGAGTCTTTCGTGGTAAAGAACGGCTCGAAGATTTTATCGAGCACCTTTGGAGGAATGCCTTCACCGGTATCACACACCGTGATCTGTACGTACTCACCACATTCGGCATCGATATTTCGCCGGGCTTCATCTTTGTCGATAATGGTGTTGCCGGCGAATATGGACAACGTTCCCTCGCCATTCATCGCATCGCGGGCATTCACGCACAGGTTCATCAGCACCTGCTGGAGCTGTGTCGCATCTCCCGTTATCTGCCACAAATCGTCGGATACATCGAGGATGACCGCGATCTCGCTCGGAAAGGTCTCATCGGTGATGCGCTCAACCTCGCGAATTACCTTCAGTGGTTGAAGTGCCACGCGCTCACCCTCAACCCCACGTGCAAACGAGAGCACCTGCTCCACCATGTTGGAGCCACGCTCGGCGCTTTGCTCAATCATGCTAAGCGTCCGCTGCGCTTTCTCGTCCTCAATGCGCTGACTCAAAATACGTACACCCAGTGTGATGGGTACCAGCAGATTACCGAGGTCGTGTGCGATGCCACTTACCAGTCGCCCCACGCTTTCCATGCGCTGCGCGCGCAGGAACTGCGCTTCAAGCTGCTTGCGTTCCGTGATGTCGGTATTGATGATCAGGATGGACTGAGGAGCACCCGTACCGTCCCGCACCAGCGTCCATCGGCTCTCAACAATGATTTCGTCGCCCTCGTTCGTGCGCTGCTTCAACTCGCCAGCCCACTCGTCCTGCTCGCGCACGACGCGATGTGCTCTACTTAGCACGTCATCCTCATCGTCGAAAAGCAGGCCGTCTGCCTTCTTCCCGATCATCTCGTCGGCCGAATAGCCGGTAAGGCGTTCCGCACTCTTGTTCCAGTAGATCACCCGGCCATCCAGATCGACGGCGCTGATAGCGTCGCGCGCTTTATCGAGGAGCGCGGCCTGTTCGCGAATTCGCTCCTCCGCCTTTTTTCGCTCCCGGGCATAGCGAATGGAACGCTCAAGCAGTGGCGCATCAAATTCCCACTTTACGAGATAATCGGAAGCACCGGCCTGCATGGCCCGGAGGTCAACCCTCCGGTCTCCCTGACCGGTAAGCAAAATCATCGGGGTGCGCGTTCCCCGCTCAATCGCGGTCTTCATCAGCTCAAGGCCGTTGTCCGGGCCCAACCGATAGTCGATCAGCGCGACATCGTAATTTTTCGAGAGGATGGACTCCAAACCTTCATCGAAGCTTTTGCACCAGTCAACTTCGGTGTCGAGCTCGGTCGACTTCGATAGCAGTCGCCGCGCGATAAAGAAGTCATCCTCGTCGTCCTCAATGATGAGCACGTTCAGGTGCTTCTTCTCCAACGCTGTACTCTGATCCGCTGCGGAATACATCAAGCCTCCTGCGGTGGTAGTTTTACAATCTCGAACCAGAAGTTACCAAGCACAGTAACCGCCGTGCTGAGATCTTCAAAGGTTACCGGCTTCGTTACAAAGGCATTGACGCCAAGATCGTAGCTATTCACAACATCCTGCTCTGCCTGCGATGTGGTAAGCACGATAACCGGGATGCGCTTCAAGGAGGCGTCAGACTTAATCTCCTGCAACGCTTCGCGGCCATCCTTTCTGGGCATGTTTAGGTCGAGCAGGATCAGGCCGGGCCGAGGCGCCTTGGCCGGAGGCGCATACTCCCCTCTCCGGTGAAGATAGTCCATCAATTCCTCACCGTCTTCTACGCAGTAAAGATCATTAGCCAGGCGGCTTTTATCCAGCGCACGCATCGTAAGCAAGCGGTCATCCGGATCGTCCTCCGCCAGCAAGATAACTACGGGTTCACTGTTTCGGCTCATAGGTCAGTTTAAGTATCAGGGGCGTCTTGTGCCTCGGTCCGGTGCTGGTATTTTGGCAGGGTGATGATAAATTTTGACCCTTCACCCGGCGTGCTTTCAGCTGTTAGCTCGCCATCGTGTCGTTCTACGATACGGCGACAGATAGCCAGCCCCATCCCCGTCCCGGCATAACTGCTGCGGTTGTGAAGGCGCTGGAAGGGGGTGAAAATGCGATCCAGATATTTCTCGTCAAAGCCAATTCCATTGTCCTCTACAACAATCTTTACGAAAGGGTAACCCTGTCCGTTCGGTCTGTTCGCTGCAGGGATTTCTTCCGCATAAATTTCGATGACAGGGCGCACGTCTTCACGGTGAAACTTGAGCGCATTTGCGATCAGATTTTGGAGCAACTGCCGGAGCTGCGTCTGGTCGCCTTCTACCATGGGCATATCGCCGACACAGACACTGCCCTCCACGTCGGATATCCGCATCTCAAGATCTGAGATAACATGGTTGATAATTTCCCTGAGATCCACCTCTTCGAACGGCCGAGCGCGGGTGGTAATTCTCGAATAGTCGAGCAGGTCAGAAATGAGCCGGGACATCCGCCGGGCGCCGTCCTGCATGCGGCCCAGGTAATACCGCCCGGTCTCATCCAGCACGTCGTCAAAGTCCTCAATAAGCAGATCCGCAAACGCCCGTATTTTCCGAAGCGGCTCCTGAAGGTCGTGCGAGGCTACATACGCGAAGTCCTGCAGCTCACGGTTACGCTGCTCCAACTCCTTGTTGGTGCGGCTCATTGCGCGCTCGGCCTGCACGCGGTCACTTACCTCCCTTGAGCTCGTCAGGTACTTGTCTATACCCCCGTCCTCATCGGTGATGACCTTTGTAGATGTCTCGAGCCAGAGAATCTCACCTGTTCCAGTCAGGATGCGGTAGGTGATTTTCGACGTCGGATCGATGGAGAAAAGCTCGGGCTCCTCGCCCCCTCTGAGCGCTTCGGCATCATCCGGATGGAAAAGCTCATACGGTGATCGGCCGAGGAGTTCGTCGGGCTCGTAACCGAGTATGCGTCGTGCGGAGGGGCTGACGTAGGCGTACGTGCCATCAGGATGATGGAGGCAAACCAGATCCGTCATATTTTCGGCGAGCATACGATAGCGTGCTTCGCTCTCACGCAGTCGCCGCTCTGCCTTTTTACTCTCCGTGACATCGCGCATCGTAACTGCGAGCCCATCTCCAACCCGCACCGCGGTGATGTGAAACCACTGCGACTCGCCCTCAGGTGCTTGAACCTCAATTTCTTCTCCGAAGGGCTCCCCCGTATCGGCTACCCGACAGAAATCACTGAACAGGGGTAGCAGTGCCTCATCCTGGATATCTTCTCTGAAGTAGCTACCGACAAGCTCGTCCGCGGTATATCCAATCATCTGCTCGGCTCGCGGGTTTACTAACACCCATTCAAGGTCGCGCAATTCCGCATCTTGAGCTCGCACGGCCTGGAAGACCATCACGCCATCCAGCGAGCTTATCAGAACGCTCGATAGTAAGTCCTTGGAGACGCGGAGTGCTTCCTCAGCCTCTTTGCGGGCTGTTTTATCCTCCAGAAAGAGTATGCAGCCCCCTCGTTCTCCGTCCGCCTTGTACCAGGGGCGGACTTCCCATCGTACCCAGTATCTGCTTCCGGAGCTGCGGATAAGCTGCACTTCGTCGCCCTGCTCCACGCGATCTTCCTTTACGGCGTCAAGCACGCGATGCCAGTGGCCATCCGGGTCTTCGAAAAAATCGAAATGAGGCGCGCCCTTAAGCTCCTCGCCACGCAGGTCGAAGTCCGTTACCCAGCGACTGCTCACCATTACGTAGCGACCTTGCCGATCAATCATCGCCACAGCGGCCGGCATGTGCTGCACGAAGAGGCTCAGCAGCAGTTCGCTCTCGGGCACGTCCATCACGTCAACCGATGACGGGGGGATAGCGCCCTTGTCATCCCTGGTACTATCCCCGGAGGATGCAGATTTTTGCATTTCTGCCATAGAAATAACTCCGATCAGCTTCGGAGAGAACACTCATGGGACGCGCATGCGAGCGCTCTTCTACGAAAGGTTGTGTTCACCTGTTCGGTCGCTCCAGGCAATGACCCGCGCTGGCGACCTCCTGCTCAAACCGCTGCCTGATTTCCGGATAGCTATCTCCACCATACTTGCGAAGCACCGCATTAGCGATGGTGAGCGCCACGGTGGCCTCGGCTACGGTGGAAGCGGCCGGTACACTGGTGACGTCACTGCGCTCATACCGTGTGGGCTGTGCTTCACCAGAGGCAATGTCAACCGTGTTAAGCGGCTTGATTAGGGTCGGGATGGGTTTCATGAAGCCCCGAACTATGATGGGCATTCCGTTGGATGTACCGCCCTCAATGCCGCCGGCATGGTTCGATGTTCGTTTGTACGTTCCGTTCTCCTCCACAATTGGGTCGTGGATGCTTGAGCCCGGTCGATACGCGCCTGCCACACCATCTCCTACCTCTACGGCTTTCTGCGCCTGGATCGACATTATCGCCTGTGCTAACTGCCCGTCGAGCCGGTGCTCCCAGTGAACGTACGACCCGAGGCCCG
>SLED01000133.1 GCA_007124945.1 Salinibacteraceae bacterium
CTACGGTGGCGCGGCGGCGCGGCCGTTCATCACACACCACAATGCGCTTGACATGCCGCTCTACCTCCGCATTGCGGATGAGCTGTATCTGAAAAGGCTCATCGTAGGTGGCTTCGATGGTGTGTACGAGATCGGCAAGGACTTCCGGAATGAGGGATTGAGTCGCTTCCACAACCCGGAGTTCACCATGCTGGAGCTCTACGTGGCCTACAAGGATTACGAGTGGATGATGGAGCTGACTGAAGAACTGATTGCCTACACTGCGGAGTCGGTTCTTGGCACCACCACGGTGCCGGTAGGGAATAAGGAGATTTCATTTGATACGCCGTGGAGGCGCCTTCGCTTTTTCGAAGCACTTGAGGAAGCGACGGGCCAGAACTTGCAGGGGGCGGATCAGAAGACGCTCCTGTCGGTGGCCGATGCACATGAGGTTGAAGTGGATCCGTCGCTGGGAGTGGGCAAGCTGTACGACGAACTTTTCGGAGAGCTGGTGGAACCCAAGCTCATCGAGCCCACCTTCGTGGTTGATTACCCGATTGAGCTTAGCCCGCTGGCAAAGCGTCATCGCGAGGAGGGTGAGGAAGGGATCGTGGAGCGCTTCGAGGTGATCATTAACGGACGCGAGATTTGCAACGCCTTCAGCGAGCTGAACGACCCGCAGGATCAGCGGGAACGATTCGAGGAGCAGGTGCGCCTGAAAGAAGAAGGTGATGAGGAAGCCATGCACGAAGTAGACGAGGATTACCTCCGTGCCCTTGAATACGCAATGCCGCCCACGGCCGGACTGGGCGTGGGTATCGATCGCCTGGTGATGCTGCTCACGAATCAGGAGTCGATCCGTGACGTGATTCTCTTTCCGTTGATGCGCCCCGAGCAGTCCTCCACCGATACGCCCGAGGATGGGCAAGTCGTGGAGGCAGAAGCCGACGGGTAAGGTAGGCTGCAGTACAGTTGCCCGATAAGCAGTTACGCGACGTGGGGAATTCCCCCACGCTCAGGACCTCGTTTCCCGCACCTGGTGGGTCGGCGTGTCCTGTGGCGAAATAACGGAGGAGAGAGCACGGGAGTTTTCTACTACAGCTCCGAAATTGGCGATCCCGCCTGGAAGAGAGGCTCATCGTGCATACGTGGGCTTGCATGCTGGGAGGAAAAGATGTTCGCACTCGGAGTAAAATCAAGCCGGGTGGTGCCGCACCGCACGCGCGGAGATACCGCAGCCCGAGGGTGCATTCACGATAAGAGCAAAGACTGAGGAGAATCCCATGATACAACTGGATCGCATCTTGATGGCCATCGACTTTTCGCCGGTTTCAGAAGCGGCGGCCACGTTTGCCCTGCTGCTGGCCAAGAAGCGCCAGGCAGCCGTTAATCTCATCGCTGTAGAAACGACGGACGATGATCTTGCCGAGGAAGTACTGGAAGCCGAGGACGCGTTAAGTGAGCTTGCCGATAGATTGCAGCGTAAGTATCTGCAGGTGCGTCCGGCATCGGAGGGCTTTCCGGAGGATTTGCCGGTGGCTCATCAGACCGTCAGCGACCGAAGCCCGGCCAATGGCATCGTTGAGTTCGCTGAGACACACGGTGTGGATCTTATCGTAGCAGGAACGCGGGGTCGCCGGGGGGTCAGCCGGGCTATTCTCGGTAGCGTTGCGGCAGATATTCTGCGTTCGGCGCCGTGCCCAGTACTTACCGTCCGCGCGCCGAAGGGGGAGATACCGGACGAGGTGAACAAGGTGGTAGTCCCTGTAGACTTCTCACCACTTTCCAAAGGCGCGGTATGGTATGGAGCCGGCATAGCCCAGCTGTTTGATGCCGAGTTAACGATTACCCACGTGATGGAGAAGGCCGGTGACTCCAGCGCGTACGGCTTCAAGCCCTCAGTTTTCGGGACTGCCGAGGCGTATAAGCGCGTTCAGCGTGATCTATCTAAGCTTACCGAAGGGCTGCCGATTGATGCGACGCTGCAGGTCCTTGATGGACCTCCGGCCAAGGCGATTAGCGATTATGCTACAGAAAAGCAGGTTGATCTGCTAATTATGCCTACGCGCGGGCAGTCTGGCGTTAAGCGGCTCTGGGTGGGTAGCGTGGCCGAATCCGTTATCACCACAGCCCCGTGTCCGGTGATTGCCTCCACGGATTTCATACCATATCTGATGGAGTTGCCAGAAGCCACGGATGAGGCCAAGGTGTAGGTGCATACGGACCCGAGGGAAGGCGTTCACCTTTTCCTCGGGTTTTGGGTGTGCTCCCTTCGTTTAGGAGCCAACCGCGGGCTTCGCAGCGAGTGCCGTCATCAGTTCTCTGCAGAAGTCGGGGATGTCGGCCACAACGCGCCCCCATACGATATTACCGTCTTTAAACGCCGGTTCGTCTACCCACGTGGCGCCGGCGTTTATAAGATCGTCTTTGATGCCAAGACTCCCGGTTGCGCGGTGGCCCTCCACAATCCCGGCCGAAATGCCCACCAGCCCGGCGTGGCAAATCATGGCCACGATCTTGTCTTGCTTGTACACGTCACGCACCAGGTTGGTAATGCCCTCATAACGGCGCATCTTGTCGGGTGCCCAGCCACCGGGTACCACCACAGCGTCGATCTCGTCGGCATCAACGACCGACGCGTCGCCGTCGCTCGTCGCGGGCAACCCGCCGTTCTTTCCGTGGTACGTCGCTCCCGCCTCTGGACTGACAACGGTGACCCGCGCACCCTCCTCCTGAAGGCGCATCACGGGCACCCAGAACTCAAGGTCTTCAAAGGCTTCTTCGAGCAGGACGACTACATGGTGATTCGTCAGCTTCATGGCGTATCGGCATTGGGTAGGAAACGCGAACGAACGTAGAGAACAGCCGCGGTACCATGCGGTTCGTCATCAGGTGCATCGTTACGCATGAATGGCGCGGAATAAAGATGCCGTGGAAGTCACTCCATTCCAGATCAACCGGACATATCACCTCGATTAGCTCGCGCTTAAGCGTGGGCCGCACATCTGCGTTCGGGATATAGAGAATATTTTTGCTCGGTCAGCAAATCATATTTCGCAATCGAAGGGCGCCCTTCGCAAGCAGTACGCACTGAACGGCGGCCGTTAAAGGTCACAG
Organism: Salinibacteraceae bacterium; assembly: GCA_007124945.1. Lineage (GTDB taxonomy): Bacteria > Bacteroidota > Rhodothermia > Rhodothermales > Salinibacteraceae > Tc-Br11-B2g6-7. Next base: position 3,097 of record SLED01000133.1, read on the forward strand.
GATGCGTGCTTGGCTTGTTATTTCTTTGCCGGATGGTTCCGGCGAGCGCCATTTGCTTTCGCTGTGATGTTGAAACTGAGGCTCGTTCGTCGTGGGACTACCGCCCCTCGCCCTGTCTTAACCAAACATAAATACCGAGATATCCGGCTGGATGCCGATGAAGAAGCCGCCCCGAAGGTTGCCGTCCTGCAGATCGGTCAGCCGGTGCCCCCAGTCGGCGCGGAAGGTAATGCCGCCGAGGTTGAATCGTATGCCGATCCCGGTGCCGGCGCGAACGCCCTCATCGCCTTCCGTTAGCGTTTCGCCGACACCGCCGACGTCGAAAAAGGTGGCAATGCGCAGGTGATCACGAAGCGTCCGCCGAAATCCCCGGCTGGCGCCCATCGTTCCAGGCACCGGCATCCAGAGCTCCTGCTGTAGATTCCACAACGACCGTCCGATGAATTCGTCTCGGCGATATCCTCGAACCGTCACGCTTCCACCAAAAGAGAGACGCTCAAACACCGGAGCGTTTGCACTTGCCCATTCGCCCCGGACCTCCGTGCTACTGGCAAATCCCTCCGAGAAGGCGTGATGGTACCGTGTCCCCAGGCGTACCCGGGCAAAAGCTACGTCTTGGCTGTGATCCCAGCCAGCCCGGGCATTGCCTTCCAGTAGCCAGTCGAAGGGAAGCAGACCTTCAAAAGCTGCACGTCGAAAGCGCGGACCAGTCTCAAGGGTCGTCAGGTCGGTGAGGCTGTTCGCCGCCTCGTCCGGGCTCAGGTGAATGCGCGCGTGGGAAGTCTCGACGAACTGGTTGTATGTCCACCGAAAAGAGATAGCTCTGCGATAGGCCACGTTCAGGCGGGCACCGGTTCTGCGCTCGCTGGCGTCCAGCTGATCCAGAAAGCGATTCGCAACGAAGTCGGAAAAGAGGGCCGGGCTGATGGTGACACGAGGCCGGCCCTCACCGGCAAGGTCGATGTGATGCGTGTATCCCAAGGACCCCAGAAGCTGTCCTGCCCAGCCGGCCGTCACGGAAAGATATCCATGCGGGAAGCCAGTGTAGAAATATTCCAATGCGACGTTCGGCCCCGGCCCCGGCTCGTAGCCACCCCCGAATTCAAAAATATGCAGTTGTTCGCCACGTTCGGCTGCAGCACGCAAGGTGTCAGCCTCCGGAGCGACTGGAGCCTGTGCCTGCACAGAACATATCGCGAATAGACTTAGGAGCAGCGTAATGCAGGCACAACGAAATGAACACATAGTAGCGAAGAGTTCCAAGAGCGAATGCCGACCAGTTGACTTAGCACGTGCGCCAGCACTGCAACAATGGTGGTGCAGAGCCAGAATACGCGTCAAGAGAGCCAGGTCGTCTGACCAACATGATAACCACCCAGCGACGCCATGATTCAATCAATGATAGATCGCACCATCACCTCGGCGGAGCAGCGTTTCGGTGTACCGGACTGCATGGCTTATCTGCGGAAGATAGCCGCGCATTCGCGCACTGCATTCTTGAAGTTCATGCTCTTCATGCCCCTGGCAAGCCATCGCAAGGCGCTTCCGCCGGCACCATATCACCTCGCCCGCATCGTTGCCGCACAGCATCGCGATTGTGGGGAGTGCGTTCAGATGGAAATCAACGAGGCCCGGCAGCGCGGGGTGAGTGCTAAGGCGATCCGTGCCGTGCTTCATGGAAAGGCGGCACCTGTTCCGGAAGGGGTCAGTACTGCTGTGGCGTTTGCACACGCAGTCATGCAGCAGCAGCCAGCGGGAGGCATGCGCCATGAGCTGCGCGACCACTATGGAGAGGAGGGGGTTTCCGAACTGTCGGTCGCCATTGCGACGGCGGCGTTCTTCCCAACCATAAAACGCGCTATGGGCTTTGGGGAAACCTGCACACTTCCGCAACTAACGGTCGATCACGAAGAGTCGGTCTCATAGGGGCCGTCTGCAACCTTCGTATATTGGGCCAATAGCCTGCGCAAGATGCAATTCAAACACCGCTCTGACAGCCGGCACGTGGAAATCTGCTGGAAGCGAAAGCACCTGTCCTTAACGTTAAGAAGGAGTACAGCGCAGTATTCGACTATGGCTGCCGGTATCTCGCTTGCTGCACCTGCCGCACCAGCGGAAGTGATGCGATCAGCTGTGCTACCACAGTAGAGTCTTCCGGCATCTGCTTGAAATACTGAGTCCAGTCCGTTGCCTCGCGTAGTTCTGCCAGTGCGGCAAGATGACGGTCATCGGGTAGCGTCCAGAAGACCACGGACCTGTGGATAGAAGATGACTGAAGTGGAACGGGCGCACAGGTAATGGAGATACCAGCTTCTCCAAGCGATTGCAGGTGTTTGTGCACCGCCGAAATAAGCTGATGGCGCCGATCGTGAGGCAGCTTTCGCCAGCTGGGGCGCGGGCTCCACAATTCCGAGTGCAGATGCATACAAGATGGCCGAGGCTCAAGAAAGAGAGTAGAAACTATCCGGCATTCTATATATGCGCAGGTTTTTGTGGAAGTCGGTCATCTTACTATGCATCGTCATACAAACATCATCGGATGTTCACCCTCGGCGGGCAGATTGGTGTACAATATTCATGTTGATGATCCCGGAGATGGAACCGGGCCGTCTGCAAACGGTCGTCGTTAAAAGAAGATAAATAGGTCTTATTAATGTGCTTGTAACTTTTCCTCAGTGCACGCTACCGATGGAATAACGAATCACTTGCGCCGCCATTTGCTCTCATGATCCGCAACGTCATCGCATGCTGTTGTGCAGGGCTGCTGCTGTTTCAGCTGGCGGCTGTGCCAATGTTGTTGCTCGCGCCGGCCTATGGTGCGACAACGTGCACGCACTGCACCCAGAGCGATGACTGCGAGGACGGCTGGTGCCCGATCGATGCCCGGGATGCTACGAAAGAAGCGACTGAACCGTGTCCGCACCATGCGGATGACCAAAAGGACGCTGATCATCAGCACAATGAGGACCCGGCGTCGGCGACAGAGGCACATCCTGCGCATACGTCTCATCAGACGTCCATGTGTGGATGCTCTGCGACGCCGGATCTTCCGGTAGCGGTGCTGACGCTCGAGAAGTGGCTTACCGGACCATCCGTAGAAGTAACAGCCACCATACGGGATAGCGATCCTGCATCCGGTGCGTACACTGAACGCACTTCTCAATTCCTGGTGGATGACGTCTTTCATCCGCCCGACACTCCGGGAAACAACTGGCGTGCCTGAGGAACGCCGTAGCGTGAAGGTTCAGTCCCGGCAGTAACGACCCGCTGTGGACCCCACCTTCCGCTCATACTGCCCTCCGCACGCCCGTCGTCGGGGGATCGCTGTGCTGCCGAACAGGCGCACGCCCGCCGGTCCCTTTGCAGCCTTTGAGGCGAGCTACGCGACCGGCACTGTGCTCGTAGTCCTGGAATGACGAGCACATCTGACTCCCCGGCTACTTGCACTTAGGGTAATCTGTATATCCATCCCGGAGAGTTTCATGAGCAGAACCTTTGTTTATCTCACCGCGCTGCTGGTGCTTCCGCTGTTGCCGATGACGGCAGCGGCGCAGGACACCGCAGCAATCGAAGGAATCGTATATTCAGCCGAAGACGATCAGCCGCTGCCCGGCGCGCAGATTCGCCTTGAGGGCACCGACCGTGGCACCGTTAGTGATGTGGACGGCGCCTTCCTGATCGACCGCATCGAGCCTGGTACCTACGATGTTGTGGTTCAGTTTGTAGGGTACGAGACGCAGACGCTGTCTGTTGATCTACAGGCGGGCGTCACCGAAACGCTGGAGATCACATTACACGAGGGCGCGATCCAGCTGGATGACATCGTTGTGACGGCGCTCGGCGAGGGGCAGCTGCGGAGCGACGTGGCCGCGACCATCGCGTCGATCGATCGCGCGCGCATCGAAGAAATAAATCCCGCCCACCCGTCCGAGCTGATGGGTAGCATTTCAGGTGTCTGGGTCAACCAGACCTCCGGCGAAGGGCACATGACAGCTATCCGGCAGCCGCTCACCGTCAATCCGGTGTTTCTCTTCATGGAGAACGGCATCCCGTCGCGCTCCACAGGCTTTTTCAATCACAATGCGCTCTTTGAGATCAACGTGCCGCAGGCCGAGAACGTGGAGGTGATCAAAGGACCGGGCACGGCGCTCCACGGGAGTGATGCGATTGGCGGCGTTATCAACGTACAGACGCGCTCCGCGCCATTAACGCCGGAGCTGCGCACGGTGGTAGAAGGCGGTTCGTTTGGTTATCGGCGGGCGCTCGTTAGCGGTGGCGCGCGCTTTGGCAATCACGGGCTCACAATGGATCTAAACCTGTCGGAGTCGGACGGCTGGCGCGATGCCTCGGCGTTCGACCGGCAGTCCGGCACGCTTAACTGGGAAGCGGATCTGCCGGGTGCTTCGAGCCTTACCACGGTTGCGTCGTTTTCGCTGGTGAGCCAGAACCCGGCCGGCTCGACGCCACTCTCGGAGGAGCAGTTCGAGACAGAGCCGAAGGTGAACACCGCACCTATCGCTTTTCGGGATGTGACGGCGGTGCGAGTTTCCAGCACGTACGAGCACAACATGTCGAACTCACAGCTGCGCATCACGCCGTACGGGCGCTTCAACGAGATGGACATGCTGCCGGACTGGGCGCTCTCCTTCGACCCGCACATCTCCGAGACGCAGAACTTCTCGTTTGGTGTGCAGGGCCGCTACCGGCACAACATCCAGCCGATGGACGGCCGCATCGTGGCCGGCATCAATGCAGAGATCAGCCCGGGCGAGCGGCAGGAATACCGCATCGATCCCTCGAGCTCGGATGGGGTGTTCAC
>SLED01000401.1 GCA_007124945.1 Salinibacteraceae bacterium
AACTTTCGGATCCGCTCGTGAAGGCGTCTGAAACCGCTGAGCTTTCTGATGAGCAGGTGGCTCTCCTGAGGCGAGTCATGGCGGAAGTATCGGAAAAGCGGAGCGATGCAGCGACCATGTGGCGCGCCACGAGCATGATATACGAGGAACTGGGATCTGATCAGCGATCGGCACTGATTGAAGCTGTGCAGGAATCGCAGGCCGAACGGCGACAGCAGATGCGCAGACACATGCGGCAACAAGGTGCTTCCGGTGATAGCCCAAAGAGAATGCGTATTCGGCGTAGCGATGACGAGCGCGCACGCGGGCAGCATGCTCGTGGACTCTTCCGTGGCCTTGATCTGACAGACGAGCAGCAAGAACAACTGAGCGCGGTGCGCGCAGAGTATGCTGAAATAATGCGCGATGTCCGACCCAACCGTGGCGAGCGACCTGACGAAGAAACTCGCCGGGCAATTCGGGACCTCCGGCAGAATATGCAGGAGGCCCAGCGCGAGATTCTAACTGAGGAGCAGCTGGCCGACCTTGAGGAGCGGCGTCAGGAATGGGCCGAGCAGCGGCAGCGCCGCCAGGAACGCCGAGGGGACCGCGGGGAGAGACAATCTGCTGCCTTTGAAGCGATGGCAGATGCGCTCGAGTTGACAGCGGAGCAACAGGAGCAACTCGCAGAAGTGCGCTCGCGCGGGCGATCCGGTCGCGGTGCCCAGGCAGGCATGCTACTTCGCCTGGATGACGGGAATTCAATTCTGACCGGCGAGCAGCGCGAGATGATGCAACTGCACCGTGCCCTTCACGCCGAAGCATGGCGAATGGCCCGAAACGACTGAGCGGCGAAGTGCCATTGACGACCGCACAGCGGAGCGCAAATTGCCGGGAGAAAAGCACCAGCCACCCCCACCATGTTATGGCGAGCGACCTCCGGGAGCGTGGCCATCTCCTTAAGGGTGGCACCGGATTGCTCTGGGCAAATCGCCAAACCGAGGGAGATCGCCACGTCCTTCCCCCTTCTCCCCGTCATGGGGAGCAAGGGGGAAGATAGAAGGGGGATGAGGGGGAAGAACGCGCAGAGCCCACCGACGTCAATCGCCGCTCATCTATCCAGAAGTTAAGGAATGCCGATAAGCTAACCCCGGAAGCGAGGACGATCCCGACGTCACGTCACGCCAGCCCCAAACGTCGTCCTGAGCGCAGGTGCCCGCAGCGCACCGAAGACGAAGGGCGAGAAGAGCCGGAAACCCAAACCCAACCATGTCACGGCGAGCGACCAACGCGAGCGCGGCCCTCTCCTCAAGGATGGCACCTCCTGGTCTCTTTGTGACAACGCCAGACCGAGGTAAAACGCGGCGCCAGTCGCCAACATGGGACCGAGGACGGTCCCCCATCTGCGTCACGCCCGGGACGGACGTGACGAGAGCCAAGGGGCAATCCTCACGACCAATCCGAAACGGTGGGCGCATACGATATTTCCCCGAATTCAAGTCCTTCCCCCTTCTCCCCGTCATGGGGAGCAAGGGGGAAGATAGAAGGGGGATGAGGGGAAAAGAACAGCGCAGAGCCCACCGACGTCAATCGCCGCTCATCCATTCAGAAATGAAGGAATGCAGCTACGCTAATCCCCCACCATGTCATGGCGAGCGACGCCAGAGAAAGGCATCCCGCTAAGCTCCGGCGTGGGCGGCTCGGCGGCGTCGGCCGTGGCGGCAATGAAGGCCGCGCAGGTGCTCGTGGATCCCCCCCTGTCAGATGACGAGGTCCTGCACTACGCGCTGCAGGGCGAGGCCGTCGCCAGTGGTGCGCTTCACGGCGACAACGTGGTGCCGATGCTCCACGGCGGGCTCGTCCTCACCCGCAGCCTCGACCCGCTTGACGTAGTGCCCATCGCCGTGCCGGAGGGCCTCTTCACGGTGCTCGCCCACCCCAATATGCAGATCTCCACCCGTTCCGCACGCGCGGTGTTGCCGCAGGCGTTTCCGGTAGAAGCCATCGTGCAGCAGACCGGCAACCTGGCCGCGCTCATTGCCGCCTGCTATGAAGGGGATTATGCGCTGATCGGCCGGTCGCTGGACGACGTGCTGATCGAACCGTACCGGGCGCGCCTTATCCCAGGCTTCGACGAGGTGATGGCCGGTGCTCGTGAGGCCGGTGCGCTGGGTGGGTCCATCTCAGGTGCTGGTCCCAGCGTCTTTGCCTGGTGTGAAACCGAGGCGATCGCTACCCGCGTAGGCGAGGCTATGTCGGAGGCGTTTGCTACCGTAGAGCTGGATGCGGACATCTGGACGGCCCCGGTCGATAGTGCAGGGGCGCGGCGAATAGAGGCCAATTAACAAGCGTGAGCTTTTACTCGTTTTTTAGCGGTGATGCGACCCCTTCGATACCACGCTCCGTCAGACGTACACTGCACGTCGCTTCCTCATCTTCGCAGACCCAGCTTACCTCAGCCCAGTTGCATCCTGACGAGCAAGTCGCTTCAAATGCACCTTTATCGTACGTGACTACAATGTCAAGTGCATCGTTCGTGACAGGCTCCGCTTGATCCGTCTGTGGTGCTAAGAACAAAGCACCAATGATAAGGAAGAGTGTGCCAAGGCTGTATGAGATGTGAGTTAGTGGATTGGAAAACGCATATTTTACTCGTTTTATTGGAAGGATGTGGCGGTCTGTAGTGTGTTACGTCTCTATTTCGTAGATGATAATGCGCGCCTCGTCCGTTTCAGGGATTATGCGATAGGCGAAGGCGCGACCATTCTGAACAGCGAAGATCTGGTCCTCAACATTGGCAATATGAACGGGGTAAATGGCCTCTGCAGCAGTGTCGATGACATGCCATCGAGAGACAAACGCGTCGCCAGCAGCGTCCGGGTGGAACAGCCCGTGAATCCAAATGCGTTCGGGCGTTTCAATGGTAAATAGCTCATACGCTGGATGCGTGTCGTGCCAGCCCTCCTCCTGAACCATTGCAGCGGCATTAGGGACATGCTCAAGGCGCGTAAGCCGCTCCTGCCTATCTTCTGCTGTCACGTACCGGGGAGCCACGGAAATATCAATAAGTGCTTCGGCAGCACCGTCCTCACCCAAACACTCTATACGTAAATGTCCGGTCCAGCCATGGCAAGGGTATCCTTCTGGACCAGGGCGGAGTACGGGATAACGTGCAAACGGCTTGCCTACAGCCTGCATATGTCCTTCTCCGCGCACCGCTCGAATAACCTCCATGTTACGAAGATAGGCCAATGAGTCTCTTACAATCTCTCCGCTGTGGTTTATTTCAACAATCCACACGCCCTCCTCCATCCCCTCACGGTTTACGCTTCGCGTATATGCAGCAAAGAGTGCCCCATTTTGCGCTACAAACAGGTCGGTGGGAGCTCGCAGCGCAGAAGACTTTAGTTCAACACTGTATGCAAAGGTGGGATCTGGCAGTGGGGTAAACGCGGACAGGCGGCGCAGTACGCGATCGTACACGAACAGGGAATCTTCTGGCCCGATCGTGAAGATGCCCGGAGCACGAAACTCGCCAGGACCCTCACCAAACTCCCCTACGGTGTGCAAGAGGGCACCATCAGGAGAAAAGACGCGAATGTCTCGGTAACCCAGATCGGCAACGTAAATGTTGCCGTCGGAGCCCAACTGCGGTCCAACCGGCATCGCCAAGTCCGTTCCTTCTGAATCTCCAAGCTCGACGATTTCAACAAGCCGCAGCGTATCCTGCAGCGCAAAGCGATTAAACAGATGATCCGTATCTGCATCGCTGGCACATCCTGCGGTCAGTGCAAATACTATGAGCCCGGCAGTAATAGATAGCAGTGATTTCATACGTCTATTTAAATTTACACTAATCTGTATTCTTTCAACAAAAATAGAGATGCGAGCAATACACTATAATTTTAACGGATTCTTATATTACTCACGCCTCGGAGTCGGCAGTCACAATGCTGTATTTTTTATAACTCTTCCTCCTCCTCTTCATCATCACTATCCACTACACATTCACATGATGGTGCCTTAAAAATATTTCCACAATTACAACATGCGTACCCCTCGTTGCAAGTGGTTGAGCATCCGCTCGGGTTACCAGTTGCACAGCCATCAACGGAGCAACTGCTGGAACCTTGACCACCCCCGGTGCAATCGGAACCCTTTAATACATATTCAGAGGGAAGGGTTCTCTGTTCGAAATGTCCTATTCGTGTAGCGTAATACGAATAAGAGACTTCATCGAAAGAAGCCACTTCCCCACCGTTTGCTGTCAGAATTGTAAGTGTGCATGTCTCGCCGTCATCAATTTCCCATGCGGTCGAGACCATGGCAAGACTTGTGTTGGGAGCTAAAATCTGAGCGCTGCAAATGAAAAAAAGTATAAGGGTACTCAGAGCCAATTCTCAAAATTTGAAGGTCATGAGGATCTAAAGGTAAGTTTGTAAATAACTGCCGAGCATATGATAGTTCTTGGAGGGGTGGGGGGGGGGCAATTCACGGATGTGAAGTTTATGTAACCAGATAAGCTTCGTAAAAACGAGCACGTAGATGTTTGCACGGGTACTGCAAAAAGAAATCATCAGGGCGTCGCCCGCACGGAAAGTGTGTACGCTTCCTGGACGGCGCGATCGATAACACAGGCTACGAGGCTCTTTGTGCTTCACTGTAACTTCGTGGCCGTCTTTTCGTCTCCGGTACCACATGGTCCTTGCTATCTCCCATCTACCCTCCCCCAGCCATGACGCCCACGCGCCTCGCCCCCTTCGCCCTCCTCATCATTCTGCTCTGCTGGTCGCACGCTACATCCGACGCGCTTGCCCAGGAGCGCGAGACCCGTGATGTGGACCCGTTCACTTCTGTCGCCTTTTCCATCTCCGGGACGCTCTACATCTCACAGGGCGAGACCCATTCGGTTGAAATCGATGCCGATGAGGAGATCCTTGAGTATATCGAAACGGTGGTCGGCAACGGGCGCCTCCAGATCCGCGGTGTCCAGGAGACCGGCTGGTTTAGCTGGCTTCGGAGTGGCACCCGGCGCAGTGCATCGGCTGACGTGTACGTGACAACGCCCTCGCTGGAGGGTTTGAGTGTGGCGGGCTCGGGCGATGTAATTGTGCACGACACGTTCACGAGCGATCGCTTCTCCGTGGAGATTGCCGGTTCGGGCAATATCGAACTGCCACTGGAAGCTTCCGATGTATCGGCGCGTATTGCCGGCTCAGGATCGATGAGCCTCAGCGGCACGGCCGAGGACCTTTCGGTTAACATTGCTGGCTCAGGCGACGTACGCGCAAGCGACTTGCAGGTGGCGCGTGCAGAGGTCCGCATCGCCGGTTCGGGCGATTGCCACGTTTACGCGCGGGAGCACCTGAACGTCTAGATCATGGGATCGGGCGACGTCTTCTACGCGGGCGAACCCCAGATCGAGCGCAGTGTGATGGGCAGCGGACGCGTGCGGGCGCTCGACTAAGGACGCCCCGGTGATGAGGATCATGGAGCGCGACTTTCCGGGCGAGCTGTCCTTGCTCGTAGATTACCTTCGCGGGATGACGCCGGCCGACGTGCGCCAGGACGAGAACATGCGGCTGGCCCGGCGAAAAACGCTCGAGATGGTGGAGGCCATCGTCGGCCCGGATGACGCCGTCCCGGTGCTGTGCCTGCTCTACGGTACGATACTTCAGCGGTACTTTGATGGCGGAGAGACGGACGTGGAGGAGGTTATGTCGTGGTTGACAGAGGCGCTGCGCGGGTGACGGTAGCGCTGCGCAGCTGTCGAATCCCGCTCATCCGTAGCGACATGGTCGCACCTTCGATCCGCCCCTTCCCGTTCGTTGGGCTGAAAGGGGCGCTCGGCCTCGTGGCGTCGCGAACCGAGACGGCAAACGAGGGAGACTAAGACATTAACGCGTAATATCGCATCCAAGCTCACGCATAACCTCATCTACCGAACGGACCCGCGGCAGACTCAACCCTGCTACCTGCCTGTTCCGATGTAACCCGAAAACGCGTGCTTCGTAGCGCCATGCAATGATACTTGCCGCGAACAGTTAGACCTCCGTTCACCACCATGCAATCCGCCACACCCGAGTATCGTCAGCCTGACGTACCCACACTGGTTCTACTCGTTGTCACGGCACTCACCTGCAGCATCTTCTGGCTTCCCCTCGTCCGCGGGTTGATGGACGGCCCAGCCTACGAGTGGGGCAACTTTGGTTTTTCCGGACATGGCGTACATGGTGATTACTGGTTTCCCGTTACTGCTACGTTCCTTTCGATCGCCGTGCTGCTCGCCGGCTGGCGTTGCCGGAACGCACTCTTTCTGGTTCCCGCTACCCTGTGGTATGCATTCCTGACCTACGGAAGCGTCATGCTGGCCATGACGGCACCGGACACCATCCGATTCCAGGGCGAAACGATGGGAGTGGACTTCTCGCTGGCGCTGGTGGCACCCATCCTCTCTGGCATGATGCTCCTACTCGCCCTGTACGTGCTGCTGGTCAGGACACCTCCGACACAAAAGCCGTATCCCTGGAATCGAATCAATACCGTGCTACTCGGAACCGTGGTTCTCCTGGTGCCGATGCAGTACATCCTCTTGAGCCGCGGTGCGATACACGGATTCTCCGACCAGGTCGGCGTTCTTGTAACCCTCGCACAGTGGGCCTTGCTAAACGCCTCCTTCTACCCGTGGAAGCCGAAACAGGTAAAAACCACGACCACGACGGATGCATCGATGACAGAGCTACCTTAGGGTCCAGCCCCAAAAAAATCTGCGTGCATTCCCAGGGTGAGCGATAAAGACGCGTACGGCATCCAGACTCTATCGGCACCACAGAGGGGTTTTAGATACGCTCTTGTTTAGGAGCCTGTTGGTCTTAGCTTCCGAAGCTACACATAGGATCTTTCCGCACATCATGATCCCGCTTTCTCGGCCCACAGCACCACTACGAACCTCGAAAGTCGTGTCTTCCTGGAGGAAATCTCATCGCGTTCGCCGTATCGGCCGTAAGCCCTACGGGCTCCCAAGCCCCGATATTCAGGAAGATGTGAAAACCTCGCGCTTGAGTGCTATCTGGACTCGTTCCAGATACGTGTAGGTTATGCAGCGTACAGTGGAACCATAGCCGTCGAGGATCCATCTTAGTTGTGCAAATGTACACCTAAGCGTCTGCGCCATGAAGGTCGTTATTGATACCTCGGCACTCGTTGCCGTTTTGCTCGGAGAGAAAAGCCGTGATCGCATTGTCGAACTCACATACGATACTGACCTAATTGCTCCGGCTTCGCTCCACTGGGAAGTTGGCAATGCCTTCTCGGCCATGTTCAAGCGCAGCCGCCTTAAACTAAGCGTGGCCATTGAGGCTGTAGACCGCTATCGGGACATCCCCATCCAATTTGTGGAGGTGGATCTTCGAGAAGCACTTCAACTTTCACAGGAGTTGAAGATGTATGCCTATGACGCCTATTTCCTCACAGTAGCCAAGAGACATCGCGCGCCGCTGTTGACGCTTGACATGGGGCTGCAGGAGGCCGCACGCCAGGCTAACGTAAAACTATTGGAGGTAACCTCATGAGAGTCTACACCTATTCTGAGGCAAGAAGAAAGCTGGCCGACTTGCTAAAGCAAGCAAGTGAGAAAGGAGAGGTGCGCATTCGCCGCAAGGACGGGTCAGAGTACGTGGTTCGTCCGCGTCGCTCCGAGGGATCGCCGTTAGATGTGCCACCTGTTGAAGCAGGCGTAAGTGCCGAGGAGATTGTATCGGCCGTGCGGAAGAGCCGAGAACGCCCCGCTGCATAACCCCCTCTACCGGACGCACCAAGCACTGCTGCACCAAACGGCTGTGCCGCTAAGCACGG
>SLED01000012.1 GCA_007124945.1 Salinibacteraceae bacterium
CCGGTGCCCTCACCGGCGAGCCTGGAAAACTCACCGGCGTGCGGGGTGAGCACCCACGAGGGGCGCCCGTACTCATGCAGAAGCTCCGGATGCTCTGCAAGTGCGAACAGTGCATCAGCGTCAATGACGACAGGCAGGTCTACGGACGATAGCAGATCTACTACCAGCTGCTGCGCTGTGTCGGTGCGGCCCAGACCGGGGCCAAGTACCATCGCATCCGCCCGTTGAATCCGCGCTTCGAGTTCAGTGCCGGAATGAGACCCTGCAGCGCTTTCGGAGGGAGTCAGCGGAAGGGCTACGGTAGTGGCCTCAACGAAACCACCGTGCACGGCCTCCCGAATAGATTGGGGGACGGCCATGGTGACATAGCCTGCGCCTGAGCGCGCGGCGGCGCGGCCGGAGAGTAACGGAGCGCCGGCCATCCCCTCACTGCCGCCGACGACCAGCACGTATCCGGCCTCGTACTTGTGTGCGTCTGCTGCGCGCGTGGGGAGCATGCGAGCGATCGCTGCATCATGAGGGAGCCATGCGCATCCTTCGGGATGATCCTTCATTGCATCCTCGATAAGATGCGATGGAATCCCGATTTCAGCGAGATGGATATCCCCGGCGTGCATCAGCCCGTCGCCCAACACAAGCCCTGACTTAAGGGCGGCCATCGTTACCGTCAGGTCTGCTCGAACGGTGGGGTCGAGCGCTACTCCGGTGTCGCTGTCAAGCCCGGTCGGGATGTCGATCGCCACGCAGGTGGCGGATTGCTCGTTGATCCACCTGACGAGTGTCGCGATCGGCTCGCGTGGCGCGGAGGTCAGTCCCGTTCCGAGCAGCGCATCCACAACATAATCTGCCTGATGTGCGCTTTCGAGACCGGCCACGTCCGTTCGAATTTTCAGCTGTTGTCCTGCTGAACCGGCAATCTTTTGTAGCAGAGCCAGGTTCACCGCGCAATCCGGACTCAGTTTTTCTTCCGGAAAGGGAAGCACGACCGTCACGCGCGCACCCCGTGCGAGCAGGACGCGGGCCATCACCAACCCATCGCCCCCGTTGTTGCCGCGCCCGCAGCAGCAAAACACGTGCTGCCCGCGAAGCTGACCGTATCGTTTCTCCATGATATCTACCGCAGCTCGCCCGGCGGACTCCATCAGCGTGCGTCCCGCAATACCGAACGTCTCGATGGTCCGGGTGTCGGCCTCAGCCATCGCACGGGCTGAAAGCAGCGGCAGCAGCGTATCACCGGCGTATGGCGCGTGGACCTGCGAACGGGCGTCGGGAGGAGTCATGGAGACGGGGTAGGTGGGATGTCGATGGGTTCATCAATTACAGTATCCCAGCGGGCACGTACTTCCTCCGTGCCCTGTACCCACCGGACAGGCTCGGGCGGGGTGTACGGCACGATGGCACCGCCATCCCACCGACCATTCCCGTTTCGATCCACAAAGGTGCGGATCCGGTAGGTAGATTCGGGGAGATTCTCGAAGGAAAAGCTGCCGTCCTCTTCTGCTGTCAGTGTGCGGTACGGCCGCTCCAGTTCATCTTCTTCCATCCGGAAAAGCTCAACGACGATTGGAGCCTCCTCGTCCTCTGCCGAAACGGTCCCGGAGATGCTGCCGAGTTCATCACGGCTGATGCGTTGCAGGTTGAGGGTAAGCAGGCTGTCCGCTTCCTCGCTCCAGCCGCGCGGGTCGAAGGTTAGCGCCACCTCTTCGCCATACGCAAGGGGAGGATCGAACCGGAGTTCGTAGACAGTTCCGTTCTCGGTGTGCGGGTTGACCGAACGCGCTGTGCCCTCAGCATCCTCGGCGGCGATGCGTTCCAAAAGCTCCCCCTCCGGTGGTGGTCGATTAAAGCGCAGTGTCGGGTACACCTCCGGCTCCAGTACCTCTACAGGTGGAGGAGAATCCTCCGTGTCCTGCTCTTCCTGCGTCTCCGGTGGATCGTCTTGCAGCGGTTCCGGCGTGATCTCCTCGAAGCGAAGGTCTGGCAGGGTACCGGTCTCCTCTGGTATCTCGAAAGGGGCAGCGTCCTCAACCGCAGGGTTCTCCCGCCGATCCTCAACACCATGGGGCGTGATGAGGTAGTCGCCCGTGCGCAGTTCTTCAGTGAGCACATTCACTTCGCGGTCAGAGTCCGGGTGCATGTAGACCTCCTCAACGGTAAACGTATCACCTGTTTCCTCCGAGATGATTGTCCACCCATCGGGCGAGCGGTCGGTCAGGCGAACTCTTTCGGTAAAGCGCACCTGCAGATAGTTTCGGGCACGAGCGCGGGCGCGCTGTATTTCAGGTGGAATTGTGTCGATGTCGGTGAGCAGCCACGGCTGGTCAGCCGGGTCAGAGGCCGGCGGAGTCGCGAGGTCGG
This sequence comes from Salinibacteraceae bacterium, assembly GCA_007124945.1. Classification (GTDB taxonomy): domain Bacteria; phylum Bacteroidota; class Rhodothermia; order Rhodothermales; family Salinibacteraceae; genus Tc-Br11-B2g6-7. The sequence goes on from SLED01000012.1 coordinate 2,359, forward strand.
GCAGCTCCTCAGCCGGCATGCGCCGCTCCAGTGTGTCGGCATGAGTGGGTGCACCATTTGTGGGGCCCGGTTCTGTCGCGGGCTCGCTTGCGGGCTCCTCCGCAGCCGCGGGGTCAACCGGGTCGTCTGGCACCGGGGAGGCCTCCGGGTCCGATTCCGCATACAGTACGGCTGCGGGCGGCACGGCGAAATCTTCACCGGGGTCAGGCATGCGGCTCCGGTTGCGGTCATCGACTGCTATCACATAGTAGGGCTCCTCACGAAGGAAGCTAAGGCTGAACTCACCCTCGTCGTTGGTTTGCGTTCGGTACGAGGGCCGATCCGGCAGGGAGTCCGGTGGAAGGGAGTCGGGAGCCGGGTACGCGAAAATGTCGATGCCATCGGCCGGCTCATCAATGCGGGGGTCAACTACCCGGCCAGAAAGGGCGCCCTGATTGATGCGGTCGCCCGTGGAGAAGGCGAGCACGATGGGTTCGCGCAGCTCTACATTTCGGAAGGTGCGCAGGTTCGTATCGAGCGTGATGATGTAGGTAGTGTTTTCCTGAAGCGGCTCGGGAAATGAGATTCGTGCGCGCCGGCCACTCCAGCGAACCTCCGGCCGCTGATCGAACGGCGGAGTGATACTGAGGGCTTCAATGAACGACCCCTCGTCGATATACCGGTTGAAGCGAAGTTCTACCTCATCACCGTCAAACAGCGTGGCTCCCATCGTGGGATTGGACTCCTCCACGGTGGGCGGTGTGTCGTCGGGAGGGCCGCCGGTAGGTGCCTGCGGTACGGCACACCCTGCCATCCACAGAAGCAGTGCAGCAGCGGCACCGGCACACAGAAAGGCAAGATGCGGTGTTCGCATGGGGCAGGCGGGCCGTCGGGCAGGGCTTCAGTTAACAGCACGCGTTCGTACGCTCGGGTCTCACGCGCCAGGAAAAGTGCCTAACGACGCGCCGGTCGGTACGATCCAGCGCCGGACCGGGGAGGGCGCCACGGTACGTTTTGGGGCTATCCGTAGATTCCGCGCATCTGAAGCGCCGTGGCCACCTTGTCGATACCCAGCACGTACGCGCCGATCCGCAATGAGACGTCGTACTGCTCGGACGCCTCAAACACGTTGTCAAATGCCTCGCGCATTGCGCGGTCGAGCCTGCGATTTACGCGGTCGAGCGTCCAGAAGTAGCCCTGTCGGTCCTGCACCCACTCAAAGTAGGACACGGTAACGCCACCGGCATTTGCCAGAATATCGGGTATCACGAGCGTTCCCTGCTCATTTAGAATGTCGTCGGCGGCCGGCGTGGTCGGGCCGTTTGCGCCTTCAGCGATGATCCGCGCTTTTACATTTCCGGCATTCTTTTTCGTAATCTGGTCTTCCTTCGCGGCCGGTATCAGGACGTCCACATCCAGCGCCAGGAGCTCATCATTGGTGATCACCTGCGCTTCACTGTATCCTTCAAGTGAGCCGTTGTTGGCTTCCGTGTATTCGATCATCGCCTGCACATCCAACCCGTCGGCGTTGTAATATCCGCCGGTAACGTCGCTGACCGCCACAATTTTGCATCCCTGCTCGGAGAGCAGCTGGGCGGCGACCGATCCCACATTGCCGAAGCCCTGTACCGCCACGGTAGATTCATCGGCGCGCATGCCAAGGCGTTCCATAGCCGAGAGCGTAACCGTCATCACACCGCGCCCGGTGGCTTCCCGGCGGCCCACGGAGCCGCCAAGCAGCACCGGCTTGCCGGTCACCACGGCATTTTCAGTGCGGCGGGAATGCATGGAGTAGGTATCCAGCACCCAGGCCATAATCTGCGCATTCGTGTTCATGTCTGGCGCCGGGATGTCCTTGTCCGGGCCGAACACGTCGATTAGATTTGCGGTGTAGCGACGCGTGAGGCGCTCTACCTCTTTCGGGCTCATCGCCTTGGGGTTGCATCGCACGCCTCCCTTAGCGCCTCCGAAAGGGACGCCAACGACAGCACATTTCCACGTCATCCAGGCCGCCAGTGCCTTCACTTCGTCGACGCTGACGTCTGGAGCAAAACGGATACCTCCCTTGCTCGGACCCAGCACCTCGTTGTGTATCACACGGATGCCCTCATACATCTTCACGCGTCCGTCGTCCATCTCTACCGGAACTGCGGTGATATGCACGTGCGCCGGGGTGATCAGGTACTCATAGAAACCCGGATCCAGCTCCAGAATCTCAGCCGCGACGTCGAACCGTTCGACCATCGATTGAAACGGGTCATCTGAGTCGCGAATGGGGGCGGGTTCCTGATAGATGGAACGCTCGTACACGCTACGTTTGAACGGCATGGAAGAACGGGGGTTGGAAAGTCAGAAGTTGAGAATGTTACCGCAATGACGCGGTCGAAGCCGGGCCTGTATGGTCATAAAGTATGGGTCTGCGCACTATCTTCAACGTGAATCTTCCGCAAGAATCAAGTACGATGGCCCGTTCCCTCTCCCGCCGCCGCCGTCACCAAATTACACAGCTTCGGCGCAAGCGAAAGAGGGATAAGCTGGGACAGATGATCGTAGAGGGCGTGCGGGGGGTTGAGTCGGCGGTAGCTGCATCAGCGCCACTTCTTGAAATCATCGTCACCAGCTCGGCCGCTTCAAGTCCCCGGGTGCAGCGTGTGCTTCAGCAGGCTTCGGCGCCGGTGTTCACCGTCGATGAGGCGGAGATGGCCGAGCTTGCTCCGGCGGAGACGTCGCAGGGAATCGTGGCTATTGCGGAGACACGCGTCGCTGATCTTGCGGAGTTGACGGCATCTGAGCGAATATTGATACTGGATGGCGTTCAGGATCCCGGCAACGTCGGTACGATGATCCGTACAGCGGCCTGGTTTGGGATTGGTGCGGTTGTTAGCACCCGGGGAACGGCAGGCTTCTTCGGCCCGAAAGTTGTTCGGGCAGCGGCCGGAAGTCTATGGGACGTGCAACTTGCCACGGTATCGGATGCAGGGCCGGCACTCGACTATCTGCGAATAAAAGGCTTTTCGTTCTATGGCGCTGATCTGCAGGGGACACCTGCGCAGCACTGGAGGCCGGGCACACCCAGCGTTCTTGTCATGGGGAGCGAGGCTCATGGGCTGTCACCCCGCGTGCTCGATTTTCTGGATGAGCGGGTATCGATTCCAGGGGCGGCCGGGCGAGAAGGTGCCGAGTCATTGAACGTCGGTGTCGCAGCCGGTATCTTGCTGTTTAAATGGTGCGGATAAGCGCTTGAGTACAATGACGGAACGGGGCTAAAAATAGTCCGCTCAGCGTTGTATCTTCCGCATTTAGACGTAGAAGTACTGTTCGAATAATTTCACCCACCGCTCCTTCAAACCCTCATGGAAATTCCGGCTTTACAGGGCCTGGCCGCTGAACGTCAATTGATGACGATGGAACGGCCCCTCCAGGCGAAGGAGCAGCAATCATCCTTACGGATCGGGGTGCCCGGCGAGCGCTCTAACGAGGAACGGCGCGTTTCGCTCGCGCCCAGTGGCGTAGAGACGCTTGTGGCCAGCGGGCATGAGGTCTATGTTGAGTCCGGTGCAGGCGATAATTCCCATTTCTCTGATGCAGAGTACAGCGATGCTGGAGGTCAGGTAGTGGCGTCTGCGGAGGATGTCTACAGCAAGAGCGAGTTGATCGTGAAAGTGGGGCCGCCCGCAGGCGATGAGTTGAACCTCCTGCAGGATAATCAGGTGCTGATCTCGGCGCTTCATCTGGGTGCTACGACGGCCGAGTTTTTGCAAAGCCTGATGGACCTGCGGATTACCGGAATCGGGTTTGAGTTTATTCGCGACTCTGATGGCTCCCTGCCCATCGTGCGGATGATGCATGAGATTATGGGATCCCTGTCGGTGCAAATCGCGGCCCGCTACCTGGAAAGCGATGAGGGCGGAAAGGGCGTAATGCTCGGTGGGATTTCGGGGGTGCCGCCTTCTACCGTCGTTATCCTGGGTGCCGGTGTGGTGGGGGAGTGGGCAGCGCGCACGGCTCTCGGGTTTGGCGCGCACGTGATCGTGCTGGATCGTGATCTCGGCGCGCTGCGGTCGCTGGAGCACTACCTTGACCGGAATGTCACCACCGCGATGGCTACGCTACAGTACATCCGCCAGGCGGTACTTTCAGCCGATGTCGTAATTGGCGCCATGATGAGTGACGGCGACCGGTCTCCCATGCTTGTTACCGAGGATATGGTGATGGGTATGCAGCCGGGGTCCGTTATAGTCGATGCCGTTATCGACCAGGGTGGATGCGTGGAGACAAGCCAGCCAACAACACACTCCAAGCCGGTATTTTGGAAGCACGACGTGCTGCACTACTGCGTCCCCAATATGCCGTCCAACGCGGCGCGCACCGCTACCTATGCGCTAACCAACGTGCTGGTACCGTATCTGCTACAGATCGGTCGCACTGGCTCTATCAATGATGCGCTGTGGCAGAACGTGGGGTTGCGGAATGGCACGTATGCGTACCGGCGCTATCTGACCAAGAAGAGTCTGGCCTCTTCCTTCGGGCTGCCACACCGGGATATCGAGCTGCTGATTGCGTCGGCAATCTAATAGCCAACGTTACGTGGCGACGCACGGCGCGCCCGTGGAAGTGACCCTGTTCGGGTCGCATGGTGCCTGCCGGGATGGCCCGCTATGGAGCTGGAACGCCGGATCCGAAGTGAGAGGGAGGCTCAGCCGACGCCTGATGATCGACAACGGGCCTGCCTGACCGAAGGGCAAACTGTACGTCACTCACAATATCGAACACCTCCGTACGGGAGAGCTTGGAGCCCGGGCCATCCTGTTCCACCCGGTCGATGGTGGCAATAGCCAGGCGTAGCGGAAGCGCGTTGAACGAAACGATGCCGTTAGGCGCATCTGCTCTCTGAAGAGCAAGCGTGTATTCGGCTGCTGCGTTCAGATCTTCTCTTGCCAGTTCAAATACGCGGGTCCGGTCCACGTTTTCAGGGAGAAAACGTCTTCCGTGCTGCTCATCAACGGCGGCGTCCTTCAGTACGTTTGTAAGCTGCAATCCTTCACCAAACAGCGGAGCGCGCTTGCTGAGGTAGGACTCTACCGGAGCGAGTTCGGAACGGTCGCGAACGAACAGCCTGGTAAGCATCTCGCCAACAATCCCGGCAACGGCATAGCAGTACGCACGCAGGTCTTCGAAATCTCGCAATGCCACGTGTCCCGACGCATCAGCACGGGCAACAAACGAAGCCATTCGGCGAGCCGTCCTGAGCACGTGCTTGCTGATGACGGTCCGGGCACCCTCCGACAGTGTTAGAAAGGCACCGACGACATCGGGTGTCTCGGAAAGGAGGTTCAGGTAGCCTTTGTGTTTGCAGGGGGGCTGCTTTAGCCAGCTTTCAGACAGTTCTTCAGCCATTTCCGGGGATGGCTGTTGGAGCAGGTCGCAGAAGTCGTCAAGCGCGTCGAGGCGGCTATTGCGGGGCCACGTCGTTGCGTCTTCGAATGTGTC
>SLED01000115.1 GCA_007124945.1 Salinibacteraceae bacterium
CGGAGCAGGCTGGCGTACCCGAGGCGCTTCACCAGGGACTTGAAGCAGCCCGCCGAATCGGGCGGCGTTTCGGGATCGAGACTGCGCAATTGCTTAGCACAGGATCTGTGTGACGTACACGCGTTCGGCGTCTTGCGAGAGCGCCACACCGATACCGTGTCGGACGGCGGTGGGCGAGAACAGGTTCGAACGATGGGCGGGTGAATCCTTCCAGCCGACCACAACTTCGCGAGCCAGACGGCTACTCTTTTTCCATTTGTACGTCGAGGAAATCCCATTCTGATCTGTTTGGATCTCCCGCGCGCTAAATGCAGTCGCTCGAAATAGATTCTCAGCGGGCCGGAAGTCCGCTCTCTCACCGCAGTCGATTTCCGCATCCTGGAGTCTCGTCCTCAGATCACCTCGCTCGGGCGACGTGTGCGAGAAGAACTCATTCTTCGCCATGTCCTCGCTGTGAGATTCTGCCTCAGCAGCCAGATCGCTGGAGAGCGCCAGAGGCGAGTGATTGTGGCGCGCCCTGCTCTCGTTAACCTCTGCATGTACCAACTCCGGTAGTTCAGCCAGCAGATATTGGGGATCGTCATCCGATGTTGACGACCCGGTACTCTGGCAACTTATCAGGATAAACGGTAGGAGCAGCAGCACCTGCAGCCGGGGCCCAAAGGACGGCCGAGCCGAGGGATCATCGTGGATATGGTATGGCGATATCTGTATCAGGAATCGGCTGTACCGGTATCGTCGAGCAGGCGCCGAATGATGTCGACACCGGAGACCCCGTCAGCTTCCGCGTTAAAGTTGGAAACTATGCGATGGCGAAGCACGGGGACGGCGATGGTGCGCACATCCGAGATGAGCGGGGTCAGCCGGCCATCCATTACCGCGAGTGCTTTCGCCCCAAGAATCAAGTACTGCGACGCTCGCGGCCCTGCCCCATAGCTCAGGTAGTCATTCACGTACGATGGTGCGCGTGCACTGTCGGGCCGGGTACTGCTGACCATTCGTACGGCAAACTCAATCACGTTATCAGCTACAGGAATCTGCCGCACAAACCGCTGAAAGGCTTGTAGCTCGTCCCCGGTCATCACCGGCTTCACCTCCTCTGGGGGCGCTCCGGTGGTAGAGCGCACCACCTCCACCTCCTGGTCAAACGAGGGGTAATCCAACCACAGATTAAGCATGAAGCGGTCAAGCTGGGCTTCTGGCAACGGATAGGTGCCCTCTTGCTCGATCGGGTTTTGCGTTGCGAGTACGAAGAAGGGGGGTGGGAGGGGAAGCGTCTGCCCCGAGGCCGTAACGTGCCGTTCCTGCATCGCCTCAAGCAGGGCTGCCTGCGTTTTCGGCGGCGTCCGGTTTATTTCATCGGCAAGGATGATGTTCGCGAAGATGGGGCCTTCGACAAACCGAAAGGATCGCCGTCCGGTCGTACGATCCTCATCAATGATCTCGGTGCCTGTGATATCGCTGGGCATCAGATCAGGCGTAAACTGGATCCGGCTGAACGACAGGTCGAGCGCGTTGGAGAGCGTGCGGATCAGCAGGGTCTTGGCAAGGCCCGGGACGCCGATGAGGAGCACGTGCCCACGCACCAGAAGGCTGACCGTAATGTTCTTGATGATCTCTTCCTGGCCGATGATTACCTTCCCGATCTCATCGTTCAGCAGCTCGACAGAGCGTTTGAGCGCGTCGAGTGTTTGTGGATCAGCATCGGATGAAACGTGGGCGGCAGCGTGTTCGGCCATGTGATAAAGGGCGACTCAGGAGTGGTGTACGTAATTAGCGTGGATGAATGTAGCCTACTGCTGCGGGGAAGCGTCTCCACCAGGTGGAGGCTCCTGATCAGGTGGGGGCTGCTGAGCCGGCGGTTGCTGTTGCGGTGGCATCTGATCCAGGTCTTCCGGCTCGAACTCGGGATCAGCGACGTCATCCGGCAGCTGATCCTGCAGGCGCGCAGCCTTTCCGCGGAACTCCACATGTAGTTCGTCGCGAAGGTTCTCGGTCCACTCCTGCATACGCCGCTGCCGCTTCTCCTGAAGCGCGAAATCGTGAATACGCTCGTAGTCCGTCTCAAGGCTCACGCGATGCTCAGGAATGAAGCGCTGTAATTTAATGATGTGCACGGCTCGCGAGCCGTCGAGCAGTCGAACCTCTTGAGGCTCACTAATTTCACCGGGCTCCAGGTTCCGGAGCGTACGCTGCCAGGAGGAGTCGAGCCGCTCAAGGAAGAGGTCCCGTTCGTTGGTCTGGGGGTCAAGCACGCGCCCACCGACCTGCGCTGAGCGATCCTCTTGTGAGTGACGCCGGGCCATGCGATCAAACGGTTGGCCATGCGTCACAACAGAGTCGCGGATGGTGGAGAGAAATTCCTTCGCCGGTTCCACATCGGCCGACCGTTCATCCACCTGGATGAGGATATGGTTGAAGTCGACCTGATCGCCGCGGCGGTTGTTCACGCGCATAATGTGATACCCGAATTGGGTGCGAAACGGCTCCGAAATCTCACCCTCGGGAAGACGGGCTGCCACTGCTCCGAACTCGGGCACCAGGTCGCCAATCTCGTAGTCGGCGTATCGGCCCCCCTGGTTTGCCGAGCCCTGATCATCAGAAAATCGGCGGGCCAGATCCTCGAATTCCGAACCCCCAACAACCACGGAGTCACGAAGGGCACTGACAATTTCGCGGGCTTCCTCCTCGGCAGCCTCACTGGGTTCAGGGTACGCTACAATATGTGCTACCCGGACGATGTCCGGCAGCGTGGGGAGGTCCTCTTCAGAAAACTGATTAAACCACTCCCGCACTTCCGATGGGGTGACGCGCACGTCCTGCATGCGCTGGCTTTGAACGCGCTGGGCAAGCAATTGCGTGCGGAAATCCTCACGGAGTTCCTCGCGGATTTGCACCATCGTCTGGCCGTACATCTCTTCCAGGCGCTCCTCACTCCCAACCTGACTGATCATCTGCGACAGCTGGCTTTCCATCGTCTGCTCCACTTGCTGATCGCTCACCTCAATGAGGGTGTCCTGCCGGGCGTAGGCAGCAAGCATCTGCTGATTGACAATTTGATTCAGCGCCTGAAGCCACATCTCGTCTGTCGGCTGCTGGCCCTGCTGCTGCGCAAAATTCTGGACCAGTCCGTCTACTTCCGAGCGCAGAATGATATCGTCCTCCACAACGGCCACGATCTCGTCAATCACCTCATCATCAGCGGACTGCGCCGCTGCAGGTGTGGCGGTGATAAGTCCGAGAAAGGGCAAAAGGACAAAAAGCGTGCATACTACTGCGTGACGCACAGGAATGAACATAGGGTGTTCAAAAATTTGGGTTGAAAACAAAGGCCCAGGGGTATCCACAAAAGCTGAGGTAGAAAATGTGGTATCGCAGGCTCTTAGATCAAAAAATTGCTTACTCACGCACGTCGAGCAGGTCCCGCGACTCAGCCTCTACACGAAGCCGTTGAACCTTACGTGCAAATAACTGTTTCCTATCCTCTATTTGAAGCCGACGCGTAATCTCGTCTTCTACCCATTGTAATTCAGGAATCGTGCCGCTTTCGGCTCGGTCGACAAGATGTATCACGTAATTTGCTGTGCCGGTATCGACTGTCTGAACCTGGCCGGGGGACATCTCTGGGATCAGATTGCGTAGCGCCGAGCGATTGGGGAAGACCTGGGTTTGAGGAAGGTAGTTGTCAGCGAGGGAGATCGATTCATCCGGCGTGACGGCATGGGTCTGTACCAGTGCCACCCAGGCTTCCTCATCGAAATCCTCGTCTGCGAAGACAGTTGCTGCACTGTCGGCTGTCTCTCCGTCAGCTACCTGAAGAAACTGAATCCGGACGTACGGCTGTCTGAGTCTGAGCTGCTCGGTATACCGATCATAATAAGCTCGTATATCCTCCTCCGATGGTCCGTCTGCCTCTTCCTCGTAAAACTCTGTCACCAGGGCGTTTATCAGCAGCGTTCGCTCGTTTTCCTGCAACAGGCGTTGCACTTCATCAGATTGATTGAGGCCTCGACGCTGGGCTTCCTGGTACAGAAGCTCATTCGTTATCCACTGGTTGATTACCTGGCTCGCAACTTCTGTCGAGTCGGCGTGGGTGCCGGCGGTTTGCATCATAGAGGAGAGATCTGACCGTGTAAGTACCTCATCATGAACACGGGCCACGTAGTCATCATCCATCGTGTCTGAACCACAACCTGCAACGAGCAGCCCCATCAGTACCAGGGCCAGGCAGAACGAGGTGCGTCTCATCGGTAGGCGCTCGAAAGCGATGCAGGGTGTTCAGTGTCGATTCGGCGGTTCCGTACGCAGTATGCTGATGTAGGTTTACTCAGGGGGCCTGCGCGTACAGGCAACTTTCCGCGCACGCACGTGTCTTTAATCCGGGTGGCATTACCAAAAACCGGTGAAGCCGCCGTTAACGGTCCTTGAACAATGCTGTACCACTCCAATCACCATGCCGTCTGACGAGCGCGAATTGATTGAAGCACTTCAGCGGGGGGAGGAGCTGGCCTTTGTGGCCCTCTACAACCGATACAAGAACCAGGTCTATGGCTTTTGCCTGAAGATGCTGCTGGATGAAGAGCGCGCCGCGGATGTCATGCAGGATACATTTCTGCGGGTTTATGAGAATAGAGATCGGCTGATGAAAGCGGGGTCGTTCCGATCATGGCTCTTTACCATTGCCCGGAATCAGTGCCTGAACGTTATTCGGCGGGAGAAGCGTCAGGTTGACCTGGAACCAGAGATGAAGCGCGAGCAGAGCGTAAAGGTATCTCGAATGCCGGGTGCAGCTTTGGAGAAGAGTGAACAGGTAGAGCTGGTGAACCACTTTCTGGCGCAACTAAAACCGGATTATCGCGAAGTCATCATTTTGAGGGAGTATCAGAATCTCTCATATAAAGAGATAGCTGCGGTAACGCGCAGCACGCTCAGCGCGGTGAAGTCGCGATTATTTAAGGCGCGCCGGAAACTGGCGAAATTTATGAAACCAGCGATGGAGCGTGAAAAAGCGCGTGCGCAGGGGAAGACGTAATGAGTTGAGGGCCTGAGGGCCCGGAGGAAGGACGATGGCAGATCGGATACGAGACACACGAGGCGCGGAGCAGTTGCAGTGTGAGTTTGAGCGGCTGGTAAATCTGTATCTGGATGGGGAACTGCCAGCTGCCGAGCACCGCGACTTGTTTGCGCATCTATCGGCGTGTGGGCACTGCCGTGACCATCTGGAGGCTACGATAGAGTTCAGGAGGATGGTAAGCCACGATCGGACTGAACTCACACCCGCCGCTGATGAAAAATTTCTTGAACGGTTGGCAGCGCACCGCAGTCGGGAGGGGCTGGTGGATCGACAGGTAGAGCGCAATCCACTCTGGCGCACACGCAAGTCGGTGTCGGTAGGTGCCTCACTTGTGGCTGCGCTCCTCATCTTTCTGGCAGGGTTTTTCACGTCGCCTAATGGAATCGATGAGTCCGAGCTGCCTGTGGCAATTGTAGAGGGGTATGAGGAGCGCGTGGATCTGACGCCAGTCAGTGTCGCGCTTTCAGACGCCATTTACGTGTACTACCCGGATATCGTGGTGGAAGCGGAGCGTCCGGTGGAGCAAGAGGCCGTAGCAAGTGAGTCGATGTAGCGCGTTCTATTTGAACTGTGTGAAGAGCAGGGCATTTTAGTGGGATCTTTGCGTAGGTGACGTAGCCAATCGGTACGTTGCGTCTCCAAACAATTCTTCCCCATAGAGTCAAGTGCTATGAGCTCATCGCCCGTTCGCGTACGCTTCGCCCCAAGTCCTACGGGGATGCTACACATCGGTGGATTGCGCACTGCCCTGTACAATTACCTGCTCGCCCGAAAACACGACGGCGTGTTCGTCCTGCGGATAGAAGACACCGACCGGGAGCGGTACGTTGCGGAGGCAGAGAAGGATATCGCGACGTCGCTTGCCTGGGCCGGACTTTCCTTCGATGAAGGGCCCGGTGTGGGGGGCGAGGCGGCTCCGTACTATCAATCCGAGCGGAAAGATATCTATAAGGGATATGTACAGCAACTGCTCGATGCCGGCCATGCGTATTATGCTTTCGATACGCCGGAAGCACTTCAGCAGCTGCGTGATGAAGCCGAGCACGCGTTTTCCTACAACGCTGCCACACGTGGTGCTCTCGACAACTCACTCAGCCTTACCGACGAGGAGGTTCAGCAGCGCATCGCCAACGGGGAGCCTTACGTTGTTCGGATGAAGGTTGATCATGACATCACGGTTCGTTTCTCCGACGAGATTCGCGGCTCGGTTGCCTTTGAGGCAGAAAAGATTGACGATCAGGTGCTGCTGAAGTCGGATGGCATGCCCACCTATCATCTTGCAAATGTGGTGGACGATCACTTGATGGGCATTACCCATGTAATCCGGGGAGAAGAGTGGTTGCCCTCTACGCCGAAGCACGTCCTGCTCTACGACTACTTCGGATGGGAAGCACCGGCTTTCGCCCATCTACCTCTGATTTTGAACCCGGAAGGCGGCAAGTTATCCAAGCGAGACGTTGAGCGGGGAGGAATTCCGGTGTCGGTCAGAGATTACATCGAGCGCGGCTACGAACCGGAGGCGCTCATCAATTTCCTTGCACTCCTCGGGTGGAATCCCGGTACCGAACAAGAGTTGTTCTCCCTTGAAGAGCTTGTCGAGGCATTCTCGCTTGAGCGCGTGGGGACGAGCGGCGTGCAGTTTGATCTCGACAAGTTAAACTGGTTCAACGAACAGCACCTGCGGCGCCTCGATCTTGACGGTTTTGTCGAGCGGGTTGCCCCGTACGCACCAAAGGGTGAATCCGGGTACCTCCGGGACGTGTGTGCGCTTATGCAGGACCGCGTATCGTTTGCGAGAGACGTAATTTCGGAGGCCGGCTACTTCTTCGAGGCGCCTACCTCGTACGACGAGAAGGGCGTGAAGAAGCGCTGGAAGGATGACTCGGCGATGCTGCTCCAGGCCTACGCTGATTCGCTGGATGAGGCGGCTACGTTTGACGCAGAGACCGCCGAGCAGCGTCTGCGCGATCTCGCAGATGAGCATGACGTTGGGGCCGGGCGGCTAATCCATCCGACCCGCCTTGCGCTCAGCGGTGTCACGTTTGGCCCGAGCCTCTTTGCGATGATGGAGGTTCTCGGCCAACGCGAATGCGTATCGCGGATGCGGAAAGCGGTGCAGGAGCTTGGCGATTAAGTCGCCGGCTGGTTCAACGCCTCCTGAAGTAGCTCGCGGGCGGTCTGAGGGTCTGCCTGGCCCTTTGTGGCCTGCATTACCTGGCCCATGAAGAAGCCAAGCAGGCCATGCTTGCCGCTCCGGAAAGCTTCTACCTTCTCGGGGTTGGCCTGCACCTGCTTCATGACGATCTCCCGCAGCGCGTCGGTGTCCTGGATGTTGCGCAGGTCTTCCTGTTCCACGATGGTAACGGGGTCTTCGCCGTTTTCCACCATGCGTTTTAAAATGGTTTTGGCAACGCGGCCGGTGATTTCATCTGTGTCTACGAGGCGTACCAGCGCGCCGAACTGTTCGGGTGTGAAGGCGGCGTCCGGCAGATCATCTTCCGCAATCTGACCCATGAGTTCGTTTAGAATCCAGTTGGCGAGTGGCTGGGCCTGGTGATAGCTGTCCAGGGCCGCCTCAAGGTAATCGGCCAGATGAGTGCTGTCAATGAGAAGCACGGCGTCTTCCCGATCGATGTCCAGCTGGTCGGTGAAGTGCTCAAGCCGCTCCAGCTGTTCGTCCGTAAACGTATCGGCCGGATCCTCATGGATCTGCGGGTTGGCTGCCTCGATTTCCTC
>SLED01000335.1 GCA_007124945.1 Salinibacteraceae bacterium
AACTGCTGTACCGAGCCGTTAAGCCGCTTGTACGAAAGATCTTCGGTGCATGCTTGGAGCATCAGAAGACCCATGCCACGCTCGGGGAGGGATTCTAAGGACGTGGCCCGGATGGTAAGCTCTTCGTCGAGATTAAAACCGTCAGAGTTATCACGAATGGAGCATCGCACGCCTTCCTCACTAAGTTCGATTGCCAGCGAAACCTGTGGGTCGTGGCTGTTAAAGTAGGCATGCTGCACCAAATTGGCGAGCCACTCATGCACAGCAAGTTTTACGCGGTGAAGGGTAGAGCTTTCAAGTGCCGGAGCGAAACGGTCGTCGCGCTCCCAGGAATCGAACAGATCATGCACACGCGGAATCAGCGTGTCAAGATCAGTAAACGTGTGTTTTTCGGCTGTCATATCGAAAAGGCACGAACGGGAGAGTAGAGCAACGTTCTGTGTTATGCAAGTGCCTCTTCTGCAGCGTCAACAGAAGGGAATTGTCGGAATACCTTGTATGTACGGGTTAGCTGTACCACCACCTGCACGGGGCGGGACACAGAGGCAAAAACTACCTGCCCGTTCAGCGGGGACACCTGGCGGTACAACGAAAATATCGAGCCGAGCCCCGTGGAGTCAAGGATGCCGGTATCGGAAAAATCCAGTATAAAATTGCGCGCACCATCCTGAACGTGTCCCTGACACAGTTCTTTAAACTCGGAGGCATTCCGAAAATCAAGCGCCTTGCCGATACGGACGATGACAGTTTCTTCGCTTCGTGTTTGCAACTCAAGACTCATAATGCAGAGATCAAGTCAGCCGGTATGGAGTGGGGATTTATAGGGATCACAATTGTGCTCACGCTTGGTATCGGTAGGGCGCCGCCGACCTTAATGAACAACTTAAAGAAGCACTCTCGTCACTCTAAAGTAACATAAATCGGATGAGATGAAAGGGGCATCCCGGGCTGGCGCTAACTCAGCGGAGGGCACAGAGAACATCCACGGGCGTTTCGTGGTCCGCTACAGCATAGTAAACTGCATAAACGGAGCGACTAATTCTGAGGTACTCGGGTAAAATTTTTGTGAGGGCCGTGCTGCCCGCACTGTTCGTATGTTTTGCGGGGGCCCTGTTACTGGCTGGTTGTGAGCAGCGCGCCTCCTCGCCGCACGCGTTTGAAGAGGCAGATTCCGCTGACAGGCCGGCACAGGAGAGCTGGGATGTCAACTTCGTGATCTCGCAGGTGCTTCGGGGAGAGGAGGAGAGCAAGCCGCGCGTGCGCGTCGTCGCGGGCTACATGGCCAACTTTGAGGAAGACAGCACCTACACGCTTTTGCAGCACGAAAAGGATAGCCAGGCCGAACCAAGTATCGCCTACCTGTTCGATGAGGCCGGCGACTCCACCGCAACGGTGACTGCCAACCGCTTCTATTATTTCGACGATGAACGTCGGATGGAAGCACACGGCAATGTCAGAGTAAAATCACGTGAGGATCGCGTACTTGAGACGGAGCACTTGATCTGGCTTGATGAGGAGCAGGAGCTACGGGCACCCGGGTTTCTCCGGATGGAAACCCCCACCGAGCTTGTGGAAGGATATGAACTCCGGGGGGATGAGACGCTACAAACCTATGAAATAGCGCGCGTAACGGGGCAGGTTACGATGGAAGACGAGGAGGACGCATGACGGCGTACCCGCGACGATATCATACCCGGCGGCTTTTGCAGGCCTCGTTCGTAGTCGCCGCCGTAGTGGCGCTACTGTTTCCGTGGTTCGCCGTAAGTAGCAGTTACGCGCAGGATCAACCCGGCGAAGGGCAGCAAGTGGTAATCCAAAACGTGGATCGAGTAGAGCAGCGCATTGAAGATGGCGAGCGCGTGCGATACCTGTTCGGTAACGTCCGGTTGCTGCAAGATAGCACCTACCTACAGTCTGATCGGGCCGTACAATTCCTGGAGAGGGATGAGATCTTCTTTTTCGATAATGTGCTGCTGGCCGACCGCGGCGATTCCCTCCGAGCTGACACGGTGTTCTACAATCGTCGCTCTAAGATCGGGGAAGCACTCGGGCGCGTAGAGATCTCCGATGGAGAGGTGCGTGTCTTTGCACCCTCGGCCTTGCACTTTACGGATGAACGGCGGTCCGACTTTCGGGAAGGGGTCACGCTCATCGATTCCCTTTCAACGCTATCAAGCATAACCGGTGTGTATCTCGCAGAAGAGAATCGCGCCGACTTTGCGGGTATGGTTCAGCTGGTGAGCGAGGATACCTTTCTGGAGGCTGATTCGGTGCGTTACTATCGGGACGAGGAGCGGTCTATCGCGCGTGGGAGCGTTCTCATCGAACGATTTGAGCGAGATGAGGGGCAGGAGGATGTACCAGCCGATTCACTCACACGCACCTATTTGCTCGGCGATTACGCCTACAACGACGAGCAGGAAGCCGTGAGTCTGGTAGAGGGGCGCGCCCTGGTCTATCAGCTGCGGTATGAGGATGAGAGCCTCGATACGCTGTTACTCAGGGCCGACTGGTTACATACAGCCAATCGAAACGGACACCGGCGCATTACTGCGGTGGGGGATGTTAAATCGTGGCAGACAGATTTTTCTGCTGTAGCAGATTCTGCCGTGTACGACCGGTACGAACCGGGCTCTTTCCCACGGCCGGGAGAGCCTCCTCGAGAAATGCCGGACATGCCACCTCATCTGCTGGCAATGATGAACGGCGCCGCCGGGGAAGAAGCAGCATCACCAGGCCAACTCGTCCCCCGTGATTCGCTTCGGCTGGAGCCCGTTGGAGACGTTCAGGAGTTGCATGCAGACGCGGAGGATGAGCCGGCGCCCGCGCCATCCGATAGTGCTGCCTTACTTGAGGAGGAAGCGGTCGCAGAAAGCGGTGCTGATGTACCCGAGGACGAGTACGGCGGCGAAGCGGATGAGCCGCTGGAAGAGGTCCGTCTGTACCAGGATCCGATTGGCTGGTTTGAAGAGTCGCAAATGAGTGCCGACACCATTCGAGTCCGTTCAGGAGGGGGCGCCCCGGTCGACTCGATTTTCGGCCACGGGCATGTGTTTCTCGCTCAGCTGGATTCGGTCACACAGCGTATTCACCAGCTTCGTGGGCAGCGGCTTGTAGGCATCTCCAAACCCGATTCGATTCGGGAGTTCGATGTCTGGCCCAATACCGAGGCGGTGTATCATCGCACCAATGATGCGGATGAGCCGGACGGCTCGTTGCGCGTATCGGCCGATGAGGG
Source organism: Salinibacteraceae bacterium (assembly GCA_007124945.1). Taxonomy (GTDB): domain Bacteria; phylum Bacteroidota; class Rhodothermia; order Rhodothermales; family Salinibacteraceae; genus Tc-Br11-B2g6-7. Next base: position 3,239 of record SLED01000335.1, read on the forward strand.
CTTCTTCCGGTTCAAGGGTGAGGATCTGGAATACATTCATTTTGCGGGCAATCCGGAGGGGCGCTACTGGGAGGAGGACCTCGTGCCTGATCCACTGCAGCTCGATGGATTCATCTGGCTGCCCAACCTTCGCCCCTCGAAGGCTACTCTGCTAAACGACGTGCCCGATCAGCGCGTGCAGCTTTTCAGCTATCTGACCGGCAAACTGTTGCCCGGCAGGCCTCCGCCGCCACATCACTGGCTCCAGCGCGGCCTCTTCGAGGATCCGGAGATTCCGCTTCCGCCGCCAGAGCTTCCGGAGCTGGACCCGCTTCCGACCGAAGTGCCGTTGCCAGAGCCTACGATACCCCCCGATGACGACCCGCCTCCCGACGATCTCTAACAGGGAGCATGTAGTCACGGGACCCCTACCGTTCCCAGACCGTCTATCCTCACGGGTCTTACCGAGCTGCTTCCAATGTCACTTATATGAGTACGTCCGATTCCAACGGCCAGCCGGTTACGCTGTATGCGGAAGGTCTCTGGAAGAAATACAAGCGCGTACCCGTGGTTCAGGATGTGCATCTGCACGTGTCGCAGGGAGAGATTGTAGGATTGCTCGGTCCGAATGGCGCTGGCAAAACCACCACCTTTTACATGATCGTGGGCATGGTGCGGCCGTCGAAGGGACGCGTTCGTGTTGGGGATCGCGACATCACGCGGATGCCCATGTACAAGCGTGCGCGGCTGGGCATCGGGTATCTGGCGCAGGAGTCGTCGGTCTTTCGCCATCTAACGGTGGAGCAAAATATCCGGGCCGTCCTGGAGTTTCAGGATATTGAGAAGGACGACCGGGAGGCCCGTGTAGAGAAGCTAATCGACGAGTTCGGGCTAAATGGAGTACGGTCGTCCAAAGGATATATGCTTTCGGGCGGGGAGCGGCGCCGGACCGAAATCGCGCGTGCCCTGGCCGTCAAGCCCCGCTTCTTTTTGTTGGATGAGCCTTTTGCTGGTGTCGACCCTATAGCAGTGGAGGATATTCAGCAGATTGTGGCAGAGCTCAAGACCCGCGGCATTGGCGTGCTCATCACAGACCATAACGTGCATGAGACACTCGCCATTACAGACCGTGCCTACCTTCTGTATGAGGGACAGATCTTGAAGCATGGTTCGGCCGAAGAGCTCGTGGCAGATCCGGAAGTACGGAAGCGGTACCTTGGCGAGAAGTTCAAGCTCGATCGCTATTAGAAGACGGCTGGCGCTGAAACTTTTTGGGCGCATTCTTCGGTTAACACGGCGCTGCTTTTGCCTTTATCCATTTAAGCTGTTGTCCGTATGGTAGTTGTGATGCGCCCAAACTCTGAGGAAGGTGCAATTGAGGATGTAATTCAGCGGTTGAATGAATTCGGATTTGATGTCCATCGCTCCAGCGGAGTCAATCAAACGGTTTTAGGAGCGATTGGGGTAAAGCCGGATTTCGACACACGCCATATCGAGGTGCTCGATGGGGTAGCCGACGTGTATCGAGTCACCTCCCCGTACAAGTTTGCCAGTCGTTCCTGGAAGCAGCATGATACGGTAATCGAGACGCTCACCGGACCGATTGGAGGAGATCGGTTTGTTGTCATCGCCGGGCCCTGCTCGGTTGAGGGCGAGGAGCAGATGGAGCGCACGGCCGGTCATGTCGCCGCGCAGGGTGCGTCCTTCCTGCGCGGTGGAGCGTTCAAGCCTCGTACATCGCCCTATTCGTTTCAGGGCCTCGGCGAGGAAGGGCTCAAAATGTTGCGCTCGGCGGCCGACCGGCATGATCTTGGTGTTATTACCGAGGTGATGGACGTAGCCAGGATCGAACTCGTACGTCGATACACGGACATTCTTCAGGTGGGCGCCCGCAACATGCAGAATTTTGACTTGCTTAAAGAGCTCGGGCAGGCCGGGAAGCCGGTCTTTCTAAAGCGCGGCCCATCGGCAACGATTGATGAGTGGCTGATGGCCGCCGAATACCTGATCGCTCACGGCAATCCTGATGTTATCTTGTGTGAGCGCGGAATCCGCACGTTCGAAACAGCAACCCGCAACACCCTTGACCTCTCGGCCATCGCCGTGGTCAAAGAAAAAAGCCATCTGCCAGTGTTTGTAGACCCAAGCCATGGAACCGGTCGGCGCAGCGCCGTCAAGCCCATGGCACGCGCTGCCGTTGCCGCAGGTGCAGACGGATTGATGGTGGAGGTTCATCCCAATCCGGCTCAGGCTATGAGCGATGGCCCTCAATCGCTTCTTTTTGATCAGTTTACCAATCTGATGGACGATGTGCGAGCGATTGCTGATGTCGTAGGACGCCAGATGCTGGCTGATCGCGTCTCAGCCTGAACGCTAACAATTTAATTTTGCTACCCCCTTACTTTTATGTGTGGAATCGTTGGATATATCGGTCATCAGCAGGCAGATGACCTCCTTCTTACCGGGTTGAAACGCCTCGAATATCGGGGCTACGATTCGGCCGGCCTGGCGATAGTGGACGGCGACGAACTGGTTGTACGTAAACAATCGGGTAAGGTGAGCGCCCTGGTTGATTCCGTGACGAACGTCCGAGTGAGAGGCACACTTGGCGTCGGGCACACCCGGTGGGCCACGCATGGCTTCCCCAACGACCAAAACGCGCATCCGCACACGAGTGCCGACGGCAGCTTTGCGCTCGTGCACAATGGCATCATAGAAAATTATGCCACGCTGCGGAAGCAATTGCAGGAGAAAGGATACACCTTCGCCTCCGAGACCGACACCGAGGTGCTGGTGCATCTTATTGATGACGTGCGCAAGGCGATGAACCTTGATTTGCCCGAGGCGCTATCTCATGCCCTCTCGCGCGTAGTCGGCACGTACGGAATCGCGATTGTGTCGGCGGAGGATCCAGACCTATTGCTCGCCGCTCGTAACGGTAGCCCGCTTCTGCTCGGAATCAACGAGAACGAATATTTCATCGCCTCAGACGCCTCGGCCCTTATTGAGCACACCCGCCAGGTTGTATATCTGAATGATGGCGAGATGGCCGTGGTGCGTCGGGGCGGATACGAAGTCCGAACCATCGGCAATGAACCCCTGCAAAAGGAGGTGCATCAGCTGGAGTGGGAGATGGAGCAGATCGAGAAGCAGGGCTTCGAGCACTTCATGCTGAAGGAAATCATGGAGCAGCCCAAAGCCCTTGAGGATTGCATGCGGGGCCGCGTGAGGGCGTCCGAGGGGCGGGTGGTCCTGGGTGGGTTGCTGGATGTGATGGATCAGCTACAGCGCGCCGACCGCATCATCATTGCTGCGTGTGGCACCTCGTGGCATAGCGCACTCGTCGGGGAGTACCTTATCGAGGAATTCGCGCGCGTACCCGTAGAAGTCGAATACGCGAGCGAATTCCGCTACCGCAACCCGATATTGCGTGAGAATGATGTGGTAATCGTTATTTCTCAGAGCGGCGAAACGGCCGACACGCTCGCTGCGGTACGGGAGGCCAAACAGCAGGGCGTGCTGACGCTCGGCATCTGCAACGTCGTTGGTTCAACGATTGCACGGGAGACCGATGCCGGCGTCTACCTTCACATTGGTCCGGAGATCGGAGTAGCGTCAACCAAAGCCTTCACCGCACAGGTTCTCGTACTGGCCATGCTGGCCATGCGCCTGGCCGAAGGAAGAACGCTAAGCCAGGCCGAGATAGCGCATAATCTGCATGCAATTTCGGCCATTCCCGAAAAAGTGCAGGCCGTGCTGGACCAGAGCGAGACCATCAAGCAGATGGCTAAAGTGTACCGCTATGCGTCAAACTTCCTCTACCTGGGGCGGGGCTACAATTTCCCCGTTGCACTGGAGGGGGCATTGAAGTTAAAGGAGATATCGTACATCCACGCAGAGGGCTACCCTGCTGCGGAGATGAAGCACGGGCCCATCGCACTGATCGACCGCTTTATGCCCGTCGTTTTCACCGCGCTGAAAGACCGCACGTACGACAAGATAATTTCGAACATTGAAGAGGTTGTTGCGCGTGAAGGCTCCGTCATCGCGGTGACCGATGAGCCCAACGGGGAGCTGGACCGGCTCTGCGAGTACGTGATTCGCATCCCTCGGACCGAGGAATTCCTCTCACCGCTGCTGACGTCGATCCCGCTGCAACTTCTCTCGTATCATATTGCAGTGATGCGCGGATGCAATGTCGATCAGCCACGCAACCTGGCGAAGAGTGTGACGGTGGAATAGATAGTCTCTACCCGTCTTCGACTGGATGAGCCGCTTGAAGGATGGGCTCGTGAACGCACGCGCCTGGGTGACATACCAGTATCGACCCTTTCAAATGACCGCATCGCTGCATGCTTAATCTCGAGGCCCTCCAGGAAATTAAACGTCGGTTTCAGGAAGTTACCGATCTGATGTCCCGTCCGGAGGTTGCGACTGATCCGCACCGGATGACCGAACTAAGTAAGGAGCGCTCCGAGCTCGTGGATGTTGTCGATCTGATCAACACGTACGAGTCGGCACTGGCTGAGCGAGAGGAGCTCCAGGTTCTGGTAGAGGAAGA
>SLED01000156.1 GCA_007124945.1 Salinibacteraceae bacterium
CGCCGTGGCCTTTAACCAGGATATTGGGCACTGGGACGTGAGTGGCGTCACGAACATGAGGTGGATGTTTCAATCAGCAGAATCGTTCAATCAGGACATCAGCGGTTGGGACGTAAGCAGTGTTACCAATATGAGTGGCATGTTCTGGAATGCACATGTCTTCAACCAGGACATTAGTGACTGGCAGACGGGGGGCGTTGAGGACATGAGCAATATGTTTGCTAATATCGAGTCATTTAATCAGGACATCAGCGGTTGGGACGTAGGCAGTGTTACCGATATGAGTGGCATGTTTAGGGGAAACACGTCCTTCAATCAGGACATCGGCGGCTGGGACGTGAGCAACGTGGAGAACATGGCAACGATGTTTCGTGGTACCGAGGCTTTCAACCAGGACATCGGCGACTGGGATGTGAGCAGCGTCACCGATATGAGTGGCATGTTTCGGGAAATCGGGGCGCTTAATCAGGATATCGGAATGTGGGACGTAAGCAGCGTCACGAGCATGAGCAGGATGTTCAAGGGGGCCGAAATATTTAACGCAGACATTGGTGACTGGGATACCGGCAGTGTAGAAAACATGACTTCGATGTTCAGGTGGGCCGATACCTTTAACCAGGACATCGGCGATTGGGATACCGGCGCGGTCAACAACATGCGCCGCATGTTCGAGGGGTCTGATTCTTTTAATCAGGATATTGGCGACTGGGACGTTAGCAACGTCGAAAACATGGGGGATATGTTCAGATACGCCGAGTCGTTTAACCAGGATATCGGTGACTGGGATACCGGCAGTGTCGACAACATGCGCAGAATGTTCAATGAAGCATCCTCTTTTGATCAGGATCTGGGGGGATGGGACGTGACACTCCAGGAAGGCGGTTTTGTCTCATCGATGCAAGATATGCTCAGCCACTCGGGCCTTTCACCCGCCAGCTACGACGGAACGCTTGAAGGCTGGGCCGAGCAGGAGTTACAGCCGGAGGTAGAGCTTGGAGCCGAAGGCATCTATTACTGCAACGCAGGTGACGAGCGCCAATTCATCATCGACGAATTTGATTGGAGTATCGAAGATGAAGGCCAGGCGGCGGGGTGCCCAGAGGCCGACATCGAAGTTTCAGCCTATTTTCTTGACCCGGATCCTGCAGAAGAAGAGATCATCGAGGGCGACACATTGCACGCCGAAGCTGTCGTTGCCAACCACTCTGATTTCGCTGACTCTCTTCTCGTTGAGTTCCTTGCCAACGGCACCGTGCAGGACGATACAACGGTCACGGTCGAAGGGGATGAAGTCGAAGTGGTCGACCTTTTCTGGACAACGGAGTGCGGTGACGCAAGCACTTATACGATCAGCGTAAATGGTCTGGATCCGCAGGATATCGACGTTGCCCAGGACGAGGGCTGTCCGGACGGTGGATTCCATGTGGAAATCCTCGAAGATCAGAGTGTCCTCAGCGCAGCGCCCGGAGACAGCATACTCGTCACCACGGAGTTGACAAACGAAACAGAAGAGGACCAGACGGAGGAGATCACCGCCACCCTGGAAGACGAGACTGATTCAGATACTGTTGACCTGGAGTCTGATGCGAGCAAGAAAGTTTTCTTCGTCGTGCCGGTGGACGAGGACCTCGCGAAAGACACGTACGAGGTGGTTGTAGACGGGGAATTCGATTCCGCCACAGCGGAGGTCGTGATAGATGACGGGCCGGAGGTCATGGAAGGCCCACTTCTGGGTGACATAACGGGAGATGGCGAGGTCGGGCTCTCCGATGCCGTTCTTGTACAAGAGCACGTAGCCGGAGTAATCGATCTTGAGGAGCAGGGCTACGACATCGACATGGCCGACATGAATCGCGATCGCCACGTTACCCTGACGGATGCAATTTTACTGGTGGAAAAAGCGAATGGCGTTTCTGACGGAAGCGATCTTCGTATTACTGAGCAAGATGAACCGCCCCTTATCGAGGCTGGAAATAATGTTGAACTGACTGCCACCCTCACCAATGAAGGAGTTATCGGTGCTTATCAGTACGTAACTGTGCTGGTCAGGTCGGATGAGGATACTCTTTCAGCCAACAATAAACTCGTCGATTTCGCAGTCGAGAATACGACCAATCCGGTCGACAAACCTTACGAGGCAGACGTATCACTTATCATACCTTCGGCCTGGCTCGAAGGTGGAACCTACGAGGTAGTATTAGACACCCAGGATGATAGCAACACCTGGGGCGTGACGGTTGACGACGACGCACTGGTGGCTTCGGAATCCAGTGCGCTGAGCGAAGATGACGATAGCAGCTCCATTGATTTCGAGGGTACAGGTGCGAGTATGACGCTCTCTGGAATCGAAGGCGAAGGACCCGTTGAGGTGAGCAGGTTTGATTCGGATCCAGCCGTGCCAGACGGAATGGACAAGGAGCTGGAGATTGCCAGTGAGCGCCTTCTCATCAGAGCAGGCGATGAGCTTGCATTTGAAGAGGCTACGCTACGCTTGGACGTCAACGAACTCGGTATTGACGATCCGGAAAACACCACGATTCAGCGTCGCGAGGAGGCGGGGGTCGGTAGTTTCGACGGGCTTGACACCTCATATGATGAAGATGCGGGCGAGCTCGTCGTAACGCTGGATGATTTTAGCGAGTTTGTTTTCGCAACAGAGGAGCCGGTTGAGTTTGATGTCGAGCTAACGCGAGGCTTCGACGACCCGTCCGAGCAGGAGAGCTACCGCCTGGTGGGCCTCCCCGGTGAGGTCGATGTGGACGTGGCGGAGACCGTCGCCGGCGCACCCGGAACGGCCTGGCGTGCCTTCCGCGAGATGGGTGCTGAGGAGCTCTTGGAGTACGACGGTACAGAGGACTTTCACTTCCGCCCGGGCCGGGGCTTATGGCTGCTGGCGCAGGAAGACTGGGCCTTTGAGGATACGGTCGGCGCGGTGGAAACCGCTACCGACGAGCCGGCCATTGAGCTCAACGAGGGCTGGAACGTGATCTCCAACCCGCTCGGGACAGATCTTTCCTGGGCAGAGGTCCTGGAGGCAAATGACCTGGACGAGACGCTCTGGCAATGGACAGGCAGCTGGGAAGAGGCCGATGTGCTTCGGTCGGCCCTTGAGGGCGAGGCCTACTACTTCTACAACGAGGCGGAGCTGGATGAGCTGTCGCTTTCAACCGAGGGCGATGAGGCCCTCGTAGCCGGAGCTGCTGCGGAGGCGCCCGAAGAAGGCTCCGACGCAGAACCTACACGACTCAGCCTTGACGCGTATGCCGGCGACAATCGCGCCTCGGGCATTACCATCGGCCTTGACCCTGAGGGCGGTGATGAGGTAGCCCACCGCGCTCCGCCCGGACACTTTGACGTAGCGAGCCTGCGGATTCAGCGGCCTGATGCCGACGATCTACTGGCACGCTATATCACGCCCGGTGAAGAAGGTGTATTCGACCTCGTGCTGGAGGCGGAGCCGGAGACGAGCGTAGAGCTACGCCTCATGGAGATCTCCGAAGAGGCCGATGCCCGGCTGGAGCTGCTCGCAAGCGGCGCGTCCTACGATCTGTCGGAGACATCCGCAGTCACCGTAGACATGCCCGACGGGGAGGATCGCATGCAGCTTCGCTTGCATCTGGCCTCGGCCGGCGGCGCCCTCGACGAGATGCCGGAGGAGCTGGAGCTACAGGCCCCGTATCCGAACCCAGCTCGGGACGAGGTGACGGTCGCGTATAGCCTGCCCGAGGCCACCTCGGTGGTGATTGAGGTGTTTAACGTGCTGGGGCAGGAGGTTGCGCTGCTGGAGGACGCGGAGCGACCGGCCGGGGTGCACGAGATCACCTGGAGCCTGGATACGGGCGCCGGCGACCTGCCCAGCGGCACGTACTTCGTGCGGCTCCGGGCGGATGGCTACACCCACACAGAGCAGTTTATAATCGTCCGATAACCCACCCGCACGCGTCATGCTGAGCGCAGTTGAGCGTAGCGAACGAAGACGAAGCATGACAAGTCTTCGGCGCTGCGCGTAGGCGGTCATCTCCTTCGAAAATAATACAGTGCAAGCTCTTCAAGACTACAAAACAGCAATCGTCTGATATCATGTTTTTCGATGCCTCAGTGTCGCCTGAATCGAGGCGCACGCCCTATATCTCCCGATACGTTATCCCGGCTGTGGCCGTGTGCCTGCTCATGCTTCTCTCCGCCTGCAATGGCGACGACCCGGTGTCGCCGGACCCGGACCCGGATCCCCCGTCGGTGGTCTCTGAGATTGACGATCAGGAGATGAAGGCCGACGACGAGCCGGCGACCTTCGACCTGGAGGCTGTCTTCGACGATCCCTCCGGTGAGGGGCTGACCTACGAGGCTGAGTCCACCGATGCGGATGTCGTTGCCGCTGCTGTGGAGGCCGCGACGCTCACGGTGACACCGGTACACGGCGGCGAGGCTTTCATCACGGTCACCGCCGAGAACGAGGGCGGCACAGCAGAGACCGACTTCGACGTGGTAATCATCCTCCCCGACGCACCGGATCGGCCGGAGGACTGACGGGGCGCCTCTGCGTCACATTCGTCCAAATCAGTCACCCGGCCAGCACCTGATCCTTCCCGCTGTACGTTACCTCCATCACCTCCGCAATGGCACCCTCAGGTACATCCAGTTCCTGCAGGGTGTCACGGAAGTGGTCCATGAAGGCGTCGAATAGCTCTTCGTCCAGTCCTTTCCGGACGGCTTTCCGATGTGCGCGTTGCAGCTCGCGCCCATCGTATGCGTTTGGACCTCCGAGCGCCGTCGCAAAAAAGGCAGCCTGATGCCTCTTTACCCGATCTATATCCACACCATCGAAAAAGACGTCAAAGCGAGGGTCCCCGTCGATTTTCTCATAGAAGACATCGAGCGCGGTTTCGATCGCCGGCTCGCCGCCCAGTTCTTTGTAGAGTGACATGGTGTCCTCCGTTCTCTAATAATGAGATCAATGCGCCATCAGGATAGGCATCCGAGCGTTCTAAACGCGTTCTACAGCTCATCCCGCACCCTATTAGATTGCAATTCGAGGCTCTTTTGAAGTTATTGTGAGTCAGTGTGTATCCCGAATGCCGGGAGGTGGCCAGTAGCGTAGCCACGCGCCATGACCACGCAGGAGAGTGGTACCAATGATGGTTGCGCCTCTCCATATTCACCTGCTGGGCGACTTTCGGCTCGTCCATGGCGAGAAGCTCGTTACGAGCTTTGGAAGCGGGCGATTGCAGTCGTTGCTCGCCTATCTGCTTCTGCATCGGGAGGCCCCGCAGTCTCGGCAGTATGTGGCCTTTCGGCTGTGGCCGGATTCGACGGAAAAGCAGGCTCTGACAAATCTGCGCCAGCTGCTACACCATCTTCGTAGCGCCCTGCCCGATGCAGATCAGTATGTGCACGCGGATACGCAGACAATGCAGTGGCGTACTGATGCGACCGTTACGCTTGATGTGGCAGAGTTTGAGTCGGCGATCGCTCGGGCCGAGGATGCCGACGACGCAGATGTTCGGCCTGCCCTTGAGGAGGCCGTCGGTTGGTACGGAGGCAAGCTGCTTCCTTCATGCTATGAAGAGTGGATCGAGCCGGAGCGCGAACGACTGCACCAGCTGCACATCACCGCGCTCAGTCGCCTGATCGATCTTCAAGAAGAACACCGCGCCTACCGAGCTGCTATAGAGAATGCGCATCGGCTCTTGCAGCAGGATGATCTTCGGGAGGAGACGTACCGGGCGTTGATGCGCCTCCATGCCATCGACGGGAATCGCGCCAACGCGTTGAAGGTCTATGAGCAATGCGAGGAAGTGCTTGATCGCGAGCTGGGCATAGCGCCCGCTCCATCTACCCACGAGGTCTATGAGCGCATTCGGAATGCATCCTATACGGCACAGACTCAGGGCGATGACGACGAGCGAGATGCACACGCGAGGCTACCGCTCGTGGGTCGACATGAGGAATGGCAACGCATGCTGGCCGCGTGGGAGCGGGTGCTGGAAGGTAACGCGCAGTTCTTGTTCGTGGATGGAGAGGCGGGTATCGGCAAAACGCGGCTGGCCGAGGAGCTGCTCACCTGGGCTGGCAACCAGGGCGTTACTACTGCGCGCTCGCATTGCCACGCCGCTGAGGGTCGCATCGCCTACGCGCCGGTGACGGAGTGGCTGAAGTCGGAAGGTATTCGAGCCGCCCTTCAAACCCTCGAACCCATCTGGCGAACGGAGGTGGCGCGGATCTTGCCAGAGATTCTGGTCGATCACCCAGAACTTTCGCCCCCTGACCCCATGGAGAGGAGCTGGCAGCGGCAGCGCTTCTTTGAGGCGCTTACACGAGCTGTGTTCGCCACCGAGCAACCCCTGCTCCTCCTCATCGATGACGTGCAGTGGTGCGATCGCAGTACGCTCGAGTGGCTTCATTATCTACTCCGCTTCGATTCGGAGGCTAAACTCCTGATCGTCGGTACGGTGCGAACAGGCGTTGTGGAGAACGATCACCCACTTGAAAAGCTGCGGCTGGAGCTCCGTAGAAGTGGCCATGCGTCCGAAATCCATCTTGGCCCACTTAATACAGACGAAACAGCGCAGCTGGCTATCGAAGTCGCGAGCCGAGAGCTCGAAGTGGATCGTGCGCGTTCGTTGCATAGAGAAACGCAAGGCAACCCCTTCTACCTGATCGAGCATCTGCGGGCAGGGTGGGCCGATGCGTCCCGGTCTTCTCAGCAATCCGACCAGGATCTGTTGCAGCAGCCCTTCCAGCCGGTAGCGCTACCCCCCAGGATGCATGCGGTGATCACGGCGCGCCTGTCCCAGGCCTCTTCGCTGGCTCGTGAGGTGATTGCGCTTGCTGCCGTGAACGGTCGTGCCTTCACGTTTCAGCTGCTCGTCGAAGCCAGCGAGCATGGTGAATATGAACTTATGCAGGCCATCGAAGAGCTTGGGCACCGGCAGATTATCGTGGAGCGAGACGATGGGACCTACGACTTCAGCCACGACAAACTGCGAGAGGTGGCCTACGACCGCGTCAGCCAGGTAAGGCGACGTTTCCTGCATCGCCGGCTGGCACGCGCGCTAAAAGTGCTTCACGATCGGGATCTTGACTCTGTTCAGGGACAGATTGCCGCGCACTATGACGGTGCCGGCCGGTACGATCAGGCCATCCAGCACTACCAGCAGGCGGCCAAAATCTCGCGGGGGGTGTACGCAGACAATGAGGCGCTGGTCTTCTTAAACCGCGCGCTGAAGTTGCTCAGCCAGCTTCCGGAGGGGCGTACACGGGACGAGCGGGAGTTGTCGTTGCTGATGGCACTCGGACCCTCTGTGGTACGGGTTGAAGGATACGCTGCACCGGAGATGGGAGACACCTATTCGCGCGCCAGGGAGCTGTGTCAACAACTCGGCGAGACGGAACAGCTTCCGGCCGTGCTCTGGGGTTTGTGGGTGTACCGCACGGTAAGGGTAGAGCTGAAACGGGCGTACAATCTGGGATCGCAGTTGCTGGATCTTTCACGAAGGAAGGGAGAGGCGGCCCTACAGGTGGCCGGTAACTTTACGCTGGGATGCACCTCGTTTCATCTCGGAAAGTTTGAGGACGCACGAGAACATCTCGAATCGGCGATCGACGCGTACGATCGCCAGCAGCACCAGCAGCATATCAGGTCGTTCGGCCCCGATCATAGTGTGTTTGCTTTTTCGTATCTCGCGCACACGCTGTGGCACCTGGGATATCCGGAGCAGGCACTTGTGGCGAGCCGCAAGGCACGTAG
>SLED01000366.1 GCA_007124945.1 Salinibacteraceae bacterium
ACTTTGAACTGCTACCGTATCGGCACCATCCGGGCCAGGTACCATCTCGTAAGAGATTCCGATACCATCAAAGCGCCCCTTGAAGCTCGCCTCCACCCGCTCCATGCGCTCTTCCGGAATATAGACGGAGTGGGGATCGAGCCCCGACAGAAGCCCCTCCAGCCCACGGTCAAGCAAAAGCGTACTGTCCACCGCATCCACGTAGTTCGTGGCAATCGTCTGGAAAGATGCTCTCAGTTGAGATAGAATGCGTTCATCTTCCTCAGACCGCTCAGGTTCGCCCTGCAAAAACACGCCGGCAACCACACCCATCAAAAGTACCGTGATGGCAGCAAGAGCCACCGTAAAGGCTTTTCGCATAGGAGACGGAGATGACAAAGGTACTGCAGGGGGCCTGAACGCGTAATTTTGCCCGTTTGAACAATGACCCTTCCTGCGTGATCCCACGACGAACGGCGCCGGCCATTACGCGTACACCGTGCTTCATTAACGTCCTGAAGAACTGCCCAACTCCAAATGACCAACAAGGCGATCGCCCGCGTCTTCAAAGAGACAGCTGACCTTATTGAACTGACGGGTGGAAATTCGTTTCGAGCGCGCGCTTTTAGCCGTGCGGCCCGTACCATTGAGCGAATGGATGAGACGATATCCTCGTTGCATGCGGAGGGCGCCCTGACGGACGTCGACGGTATTGGCGAAGGGCTGGCCGCGCAGATAGATGAGTTACTTAAAACAGGCTCGTTTTCTGACCACGAGGAGCTGCTGTCGTCTCTGCCTCCGGGCCTGCCTGACGTAATGAATGTGAAGGGGCTTGGCGCAAAAAAAGTCCGGCGGCTGTGGCAGGAACTGGATGTTACGTCGCTGGACGAGCTTGAGCATGCCGCCAAATCCGGCCAGATCGCCTCTTTACGCGGCTTCGGAAAAAAGACGCAGGAAAATATCATCGCCAACGTGCAGCAGCAGCGAGCATATCAAAAGCGTAGGCGCTATGCTGATGCGTACACCGAGGCCGCGCCGGTGCTCGCCCAACTGCAGAATCATCCAGCGATTACCCGGGCTGAGTGGGCCGGCCCGATGCGACGCAAGCTCGAAACCGTAGACCGGGTGAACTTCGTGATTGTATGCACGGAGGAGGCTGCGCTTGATCAGATTCTTCTAGATGCCGGCCTGCAGAACGTCGAGGCCGGAGGTGAGAACGTGACGGCCACACTACCGGATGGATTAAAGGTGGTAATACATTTGGCCGGGCCGGACTCATTTGGAACTGATCTCTGGAAAGCCACTGGTCCGGACGAACATATACAGGCGTACGAACAGTCGCATGGCGCCCCGGCTCCGTTCGCCGAGGAAGAGGAGGTGTTCGCTGCCGCCCATCTACCCGCACTGCCGCCTGAGCTGCGAGACGATCCGTACTGGCTCGAGCAGGCAGCATCAAACGGACTTCCCGAGCTCATTGAGCTTGCGGATCTCCGTGGCACCCTCCACAACCACTCGACCTACAGCGACGGCGCACACTCGCTCAAAGAAATGGCGGATGCGGCACGTGAGCTTGGCTACAGTTATTTTGGCATCTGTGACCACAGCCGGTCGCTAAAGGTGGCCAATGGCCTGAGCATCGACCGCGTGCACAAGCAGCAGGACGAAATCAAGAATCTAAACACAGCCTATGCCGCAGATGAAGGAGATGCGTTCCGAATCTTCAGCGGTATTGAGAGCGATATCTTGCAGGATGGGACCTTGGACTATCCAGAGGAGGTGCTGGCGTCGTTCGACTTTGTGGTGGCAAGTGTACACACAGGTTTTGGGATGACCGAGGCGGAAGCCACCCAGCGGATTATCACCGCGGTGAGCAACCCGTTCACGAGCATCCTCGGGCATCCCACCGGCAGGCTTCTGCTCCGGCGTGAGGGCTACCCGATTGACCACGAAGCGATCATTGAGGCATGTGCTGCGCACAACGTGGCAATTGAGCTAAACGCCAATCCGTACCGGCTCGACCTCGACTGGCGCTGGATTCGCCACGCCACCGAAGCAGGCGTGCCCATCGCTATCAATCCGGATGCGCACGCTACCAATCAGCTGGAGTACGTTCGCTGGGGCGTTGCGGTGGCCCGTAAAGGCGGTTTAACACCAGAGCAATGCCTGAACGCTCTCACTCTCGAGGAATTTAGCACGTGGTTGCAGGCTCGCCAGCCAGAAGTTGCCACGCACTAACCCTACTTCTCTGTGTCCCTTTACACTCGCACGGTCTTTGGAATTGCTGTCGGTATCGCTGCGGCGATCGTCCTGGTGGGCTTTCTCCTCTGGTACCTGGCCTATAGTCTGCCAGAGGATCCACCCGCCGACGTTTCGCTAAGCGGACTTACCTCAGAAGCAACTATCCACTGGGGGCCATACGAGACGATAAACATCGAGGCTGGCTCTGAGGCCGATGCCTTCGCAGCGCTCGGATTTGCCCATGCCCGAAACCAGGGTTGGAGCGCTCTTCTGTGGAGGCAGGTAGCGCTGGGAAAGCTTACCGAGTGGTTTGGCACACCGGTTGAGCCTATCGATAGGCAGGCACACCGCCTCCGGATCGCCGATGGGGCACGCGCAGCATTTACCGAGCTTGACGACGGCTATCAGGAACTTCTCAGGATGTACGTGGACGGGATGAATGCGGCGTTGGAAACCCGTGCCGCCAGGTTTGAGGACGAGCGCAGCCTGCTCCGCGTCGGCCCCATTCCCTGGCAGCCCTGGCATCCGCTGGCTGTGGAACGGCTGACGGCGTGGCTTTCAACTGCCCCCCTCACCGCGCACGCTATTCCCCGCCCGGAGCCGATGCAACCCCTTCGCCCAATCCTGGAGGATGAGGCGCAGGCCTCTCCACTTCCCGAACCCGATCCACCGGGCTTCGACCGGTACTTATCGGACGATACGCTACTGCGATCCTTCCTCGGGTTGCACGCGCTCAACCAGGGAGTTACCATCAGTCAACAAAGCAATAATGGGATCGAAATCTTTCACCGGCAGCCGTACGGCACGTCTGCACTGCCCCTCTTTCAAACGGTACGATTTTCCATCGCGGACGCCGACCCAATCGCAGCAGCAACAATTCCGGGTACACCAATCTTGCCCGCGGGGGCGAGCCCGAACCACCAGTGGGCGGTACAACTCTCCGGTGTGGCGTCTTTCGAGTGGGTCGAGGCCGATACGGCACACACGCAACCGTTTCCGGGCCGCTATCACCGGGCTCGTATGGCTGCCGGGAGTGATCATGCGCTGCACCAAACCTGGCGGTTGGAAGATGGACGCATCCTCCTCCCCGACACCACCGTAGCCGCTGAGGCCAGCCGGGCACTTGCCCTGCGGTGGGAGGAAAACGACAACACGGACATTGATGCTTGGGCATCCCTTCTTGGCGGAGGGAGCACTCCAGAATTTACGCTGTTTTCCGGTCATGGCCTGGTCACGCGTGGTAATGATCTCACGACAATCGGCGGAGTGCAGCAGGTGGTGGAGGTCGACAGCGACACCCGCATTCATGGTACTAGCGACTGGATTCCCTACCTCGCGGCCCGGCTGCGCGCGCTGCAGGAGGACCCGGGAGACGTTATTCTTTCGGAGGCTACACAACGTGACGTTCACAGCGCCTGGGCGCACATCTGGCTGCCTCAGATGCTGTTCGACGTGGAGCAAGCGATGCCGCAGGATCTGATCATGCGCCAGGCGCTCGCCTATCTCCGCAACTGGGATTATCGGTTTGACGAGTCCAGTATTGCCGCATCGATAGTGGATCGCTGGGCTCACCATGTCATGCGCCATCCCGGCACACTGCCCGGCTTTGCCAGCCCCGAACCCGAGAAAAGCCTGGAGTCACTCCGGACAGCCCTTGCAGAGCTTGAGCAGTCTTTCGGGTCGGATCTTAGCCAGTGGCGCTGGGAGCGAGTCGGCGAAAGTGAGCTGCGGTACCCCGTGTGGTCTGCTGACACATTGCTCACCCAGACCCGTCTTCGTGCGCGCGACCGGTTCGCTCCGCATCGCCAGAAAGGGTTCGGTCACCCGTCAACGCTCGCTGGAATGAGTGGAAGGCTTGGCCAGCAACCCGCCTCGCCCGCCCACTGGGAGGCATTTTTTCGAAGTGACGGCACAATGAAAACACGACAGACAGACGTGCGAGCACGACGCTTTCTTGAGCGCTACATGGCCCAGGAGCGCTCTCCATACCACACTCGAATCACCGGACCGGCGCTGGATACGCAAACAACCCGTCTTAGCCCATCTTCCAACTAAGTGAAGAATCCTAAAGGCTGTCCGGTATGCGGTTATACTTTCGCGTTACAAGTGTCTATGTAGGGTGAGAATACTGTCGCAAACTGCGTCGAGCGATGACGTTACGATTTACGTGCATCAACATCATTCTGTCCGATCATATATCGGATGTGGAAACGCCGTCCGAGCTGGCAGGCCTGGCGGATATTCCTCCAGATCAGCTCCAGCAGATCGTCTGGCAGGGCGCAGGGTGCACAGTTGAGGAGTATATTCGCCGGGTTCGCGTTCGTGAAATGATACGCCACCTTCAGACGACTGATGCTTCCGTGGATGAGGCGGGTTTTCTGGCAGGCTTTGAAAGCGAGCGTGAGGCTATTGAGGCTTTTCTTGATGAAAGCGGAGATCTCCGCCGGTCCACTCCCGCAGTAACTCGCACGTCTCGTACTCCGCGCGTACCCGTAGCTGTGTGACGGTAAACGTAGCGCGCATTGGGAATTGCAGCGCGGCGGCGCGCCCGAGACGGACGCGATGGAGGCACAGCGACAGCGTGGATTCCAGCTCCTAAAGATCCAACTCCACCTCAAAAACACGAATGCTCGCAGACCTTGCATCTGTGAAATAGAGCCGGCCATCCTCATCTATGTGATGTAAACCCAGAGCCAGGCCGGGAAGTGACGATTCTTCTTCCCGATCGAGTGGGGCAAAGCCAAGGTGTGCTCCCTCCTCGTTGAACACGTCGATGCCGAGTACATAGCCGTCAGCTTCTTTCAGCGCCAGCACGTTGATGATGTACCCGTCCGGCAGCTGCCCCTGGCCCAGACTCACGTTCTCCGGGATGACAGTGATAGGCCCCTCGTCGGTAGAGGTAAACATGCGTAAACCGTCGCCACGCTGCATGCCGTCTTTCACCTCATAAGCGCGGTCAACCGACACCCCGCCAATCACGCGAGGATTTGCCCAGGTCGCATCCACTCGTTCCAGGGCATAGACGTGTCCCCCATAATACTGCGGTGAGGTAAACAGCAGTTCTTCGGTTATTACAGGAGGATACACATGAAAACTAACCCGCATTACGGGATCATCCCAATCGATCCATTCCCTTAACGGACCAAAGGGCTCACCAACCTTTCGCATTTTCTCGTCTGCGTGGTAGAAAAGCAGACTATCTTGCCGTGGCGACTGGATGGCGAGATAGCCATCTGCCTGCGGCTCCAAATGCAGGGCAAACTGCGGCGGTGTCATGTCGCCCAACAGGTTTCCGTCAATGTCGAACCACTGAAATCGACCGGACATGTGATCCTGCACGACGATGCTTCCATCCTCGGCGGTAAATAACTGGTTGATGTTTTCGTACTCACCCGGCCCCTGTCCTTCGCGGCCTATTGTCCCATGGAAGTTTCCATTGGCCTCATAGATCAGCACTCGCGGCGGGTTTGCATCCGCAACAATCACGTAGCCATCGGGATGGACACCGAGAGCCCGTGGTTGATTCATGAGGCTCTCGGGTATTTCCTCCGACCCGCTTATTGTCTGGACTTCCGTCCAAGTTGCGTCTATTGAGCGCTCCTGGTCCGTCTCCATCGAACCACAGGCTGATAGCAGGCAGGCCGCCAGTAGCGGAGCAATCCAGCGAAGATGGCGGATGTTGTTCATCGGCACCAGATCAGTGGTGATAATATACGCCATTAAAATAAAATACTATCAAGAACGTATCCATGGTACGAGATCTAACCGCAAGGTGCAAGGATATGACCTGCTACACGCTTTTTCCTGGCCAGTCCATTGGTAGTACGTGGGGTACACCGGGATGGTGTGTACGGTTTGTCGTACAGGGATTGCCGTCCTCGCCACCACGTTCTATAGGCACAACACGTTAAGAGCAGTCTGGCGCGACATTAGCCCTAACACTTTTGTAGTCATCCTCACGAAGGCAAGTCGGCCATTTTAGATTCGGGATTTGCATGCGTAAATAGCGTCCACGACGCAGTGCGCATGCCTCTCATTCTCAACCTGGCTCCCCACGGGAGTTATGCTCGCTACTGGGCATAAAGATCTTGGGGGCGTACGTAACGAGCGTAAGACAAAGATATAAAGCTATCGTCCAGGGCGTGCTGCCACATTGTTACCCCAAGTGGGTAAGAACACGTTGCGGGTATACCTGGTATTCTATTCCGCTTACAACGCTCACGCAAGATGGGAAAAGAGTTGAACACGTACCGAGAGCGAATATACATTAACCCGAGTGTTCATTTCGGCAAGCCGTGCATCATCAATACACGGATTCCCGTTGAGGACGTGCTCGAACTGGTGCAAGAAGGCATTCCGTTTGACCAGATAACGGAAGAGTATTATCCAGATCTGGAGGTTGACGACGTGAAGGCCTGCGTTGCGTATGCGGTGGATGTCGTACGAGCTGAAAAAGTCCACGTACAGCCGACCTGATGCGTATTTTGGCTGATCAGGATATCTGGCAAACGACTGTCGATCTGCTTCGGGACGATGGGCACGACCTAATCACTGCACGCGAGGCGGGGCTTGCTTCTGCAGATGACGCAACGCTCCTACAGAAAGCTGTGTATGATGGACGGCTTCTCCTGACGCGGGATAAGGACTTTGGTACCCTCGTATTTCTGGAGAAGATATACAGCCGAGGCGTCATTTTTCTGCGCATTAGTCCGTCATCCATGGATGAGACGCATGCTGTACTCCTGCGCCTCATTGAGAACACTCCTGAGGAAGACCTTAGAGACCGCTTTTGTGTTGTAGCACCAGGAGGCTACCGTGTCCGCAAATTGCCTCCTCATCCAACCAAAGGATAAGTCTGTTTCGTGGATCTTCAGTTGCCGATTTCAGAAGTCGTGCCCTTTTCAGGGTAGCGCTCCACCGAACGAAAGGGGACTTTAAAAACCCATTTCCTCAGATCAGAGCCCTTCACGCCGAGAAATTGCCTTTGACTGCCTACCCAAAGACCGGTTGATCCGTGACTGCATCGCCGACAAATCCTTGTTAGTCCCCCACCGTTTCCACCACGCCGGTTCGCTTCATCCACGTATCGCCCACCTGAATCCACGTCATGATCTGCGGGCCGGAGCCGAGGATTTCGTCGGGCGAAAGGTCGGGCACCGAGCCGTCGGGCGTGTAGCGGTTGATCAGCTCCAGGTTCGTGTCGCGCAGAAACCGGTGAGCTTTGACCTGCACCACGAGGCGGTTGGGCGCCGTTTCGAGGACGGACTCAACCTCCACGATGGCCGACGGCACGAGCGACTGTACCGCTGAACCAAACGCGCCCTGCGGCTCCGGTCCCACCCGCTTGATCATGCCGGGGTCCAGCTCAAGCAGGTGCTCCGAAATCAGCAGCAGCCGCCCGAAGACGTTCGCCAGCCGCTCCGAGCTGGTGTGCTCCAGCACCTCCTCTTTCGACGAAAACGCCGCCAGCTCCGCGCGCTCCTCGGCCG
>SLED01000248.1 GCA_007124945.1 Salinibacteraceae bacterium
GGCTGTGAGGGATGTGTGCATGAAGATCGAGCGCCGACTGAAGCGGAAAAAGATCATCGTTGTCGGCTGACGTGATGAGGGTTGGCTGCGTTATTTCGCCGAGGCGCTTGGCTACATCAGGGAGATCGGGAAGTCCGCGAACGAAAGACTGCATCCGCCTAAAAAGTTGCTGCCAGTCATCACGGATTGCATTCAGGCGGTGCCGGGTTACATCCGGAAGGTTGTCTGGTTGAAGGCGCGCGAGCATCCTGTCGACGAGTTCTTCATCCCAGAATGCGTTACCGGCGTACACCGCAAGGTGCTCCACGTAATCGGGGTAGTGGCGCGCCAGCTCCATGGCAATATATCCGCCCATAGAAAAACCGAACAGGTGGGTCGGCTTGTGACCCAGATGGTTTAATACATCCACCGCATTCTGCACGAAGAGCTCTCCCGTCAGTGGATGCTCGTTAAATGAAGTGGAGGCGCCGTGCCCGGCATAATCCAGGGCGACAATATGGAAGTACGGTGCGAGTAGTCTGGCGAGTGCTGCTGTTTCAGCGACGGTGGCTCCAGCCGCTCCGTGAAGGAGGGTAAGCCTGGGGCGATCCTGTTGCCCCCACTGATAGGCTGCGATCTCTCCGCCATCCACAGGTATCATTTCCGGCTCCAGTTGCGGAGGCTGCTCCTCGCAAAATTCGACCAGCACTCCGTGGGTGTCTTTAGGGTGCAGGAAAACGATTTGTTTACCATCCGCTCCCGGGCGAGGCTCGTCACTGAGGAGCCGAAATCCAGCCTCCTCAAGGCGTCTCATCTGTGCCCTGAGATCCTCCACCTCAAAGGCGAGGTGATGGAGGCCTTCACCCCTTCGGGCAATATGCCTAGCGATGGGCGAGTCGTCCTCGGTTGCTTCGAGTAGTTCAAGCTTTGTTGCGCCGGCAGAAATGAAATGCGTTGCAACGCCTTGCTCCTCAACCACCTCCAGCTTGTAGGGGAGGGTGCCCAACAGTTGTTTATAAAGCTGCCGTACGGGACCGGGCTCGTCGACGGCAATTCCGACATGCTCAAGCCGGGGCAACACAGATGAAATCATAAATGGAGATAAGCTATCAGGGGAGTTGCGTGATGCTAAACTACGAAACCTTTTGTAAAGCGCGCAAACCGCGATAACGAGGCAGAACCGGTACATCCTCGGTACTGTTGCACCGGTGCTTCATCATAACATCATCTTGGCGTTAATATGTCTGAGACGGGTTCAGAAAAGATCTGGGGGTATGACGCGCGCGCGTTCGCCATCGGTCTGAGCCTGTTTTTCTCTCTGCTGATGTTTGCCGGTAAGTTTGCCGCGTTTGGCCTTACCGGAAGTTCGGCCATCTTTTCTGATGCTCTCGAGTCGGCGGTGCACGTTATCGCAACCGCTTTTGTCGCATTTAGCCTGTGGCTCTCTACCCGGCCGGCCGATGCCAGCCATCCGTACGGACACGGAAAGGTGGCCTACTTTGCGCCTGCAATTGAAGGAGCGCTCATAATCATAGCCGCGCTGGTAATCGTATACTCGGCCGTGCAGGCGTTCCTGTACGGACCAGAGCTGCAGCAGCTTGGCGCCGGGCTGCTGATCGTTGCTGTGCTTGCTGCACTGAATGCGGCCCTGGGTGTTTTCCTGCTACGGGTCGGTAGCCGCACGAACAGTCTTATCCTTACCTCCAATGGCCACCACATTCTAACGGATATGTGGACGAGCCTTGGAGTTATCGTGGGTGTGGGGCTTGTTTGGCTGACGGGATTTGAGCTACTTGATCCGTTGGTGGCGCTTGTCGTGGCCGTTAACATCATGTGGACCGGAGCCAGGCTCATCTGGCAGGCTGTGGAAGGTTTGATGGAGCGGGCTGAGTATGACGCCACCGAACGGCTTTTGTCAACCCTGAATGCCGCTATGGATAGCGGAGCTGTGTCGGACTTTCATCAGGTCCGGCATCGCAGGGTGGATGATCAGCGATTTATCGAGTATCATCTTCAATTTCCCGGAGATCTTTCTCTGGAGGAGGCCCACGCCCGTTCCCATGAGGTGGAGCAACAAATCATCGAGCAGTTCCCTGATGAATCGGTGATTGTGACCGCGCATCTGGAACCGGATGTGCACGACGACGCACATCCGTCCGGGCATGTTGAGCCGGACGACCCGCTCTTCGCCCGATCTATTCCGGACTGCGACGAACGCGCTATCCGGTAGTGCGTAAGGGGCGGTGGTTTAATATTTTGCTCCTTTACTCAGTCGTATGAATCGTCGTACCGCGTCACACGCGCGCAAGATCGCGCTACAGCAACTCATCCGTCTTGAGGAGGATGATGCCTATGTAAGCAGACTCTCGGATGACGATGCCGATGCGCGGGAGATGCGGCAAGCCAAAGAGTATGTGGCCGGTATCACGAGATGGAAGCGCTGGCTGGATTTTCTGCTGAGCGAGTTCTATGACGGCGACTACGCCGATATGGAGCTTTCGCTGCGACAGGTCTTGCGGATTGGGGCGTACGATCTGCTGTTTCTATCTACACCGCCGCACGCTGCAGTCAATGAAGCTGTAGAGCTTGCCAAACGTGAGGTGCGTCCGGGAGCTGCGGGCCTGACCAACGCCGTCATTCGCGCGCTGCTAAAGAAAAAGGACGACCTGCCCACACCGGAAACGGAGGACCTGGCTGAGGATCTGGCCATCATGCACTCGCACCCTACCTGGATGGTGCGGCGCTGGCTGGAGCGCTGGGGCTTTGAAGAAACGCAACAGCTGCTGCAATGGAATAACGAGCGGCCAATCTATTCTCTACGGATCAACGCATTGCGGCGGCGTCAGCCATCCTGGCAGGAGAAACTCCGTGCGGCGGAGGCTGAGTGGGAGGAAGGACGGTACCTTCAGGATTTCATACGCGTTGCCCAGCTTCAGCCTATTATCCGCGCTGGCGTGCTGGATGGCGGTGCGCTGGCCGTGCAGGACGAAGCTGCAGGGCTCGTCGTGCGAGTGCTCGATCCCAAACCAGGCGAAACGATCGTAGACACCTGCGCAGCGCCCGGCGGCAAAGCACTCTATGCAGCGGCACTGATGCAGAATAGAGGATTTATCTTCGCGTACGACATGCACCGGGGGCGGCTGCGGCTGGTGGAGAAAGCCGCACAGCAGCAGGGTGTGCGCATCATAGAGACGGAAAAGATAGACGCTCGCCTGCTAAAAACGACCGATGCGAAACCGATGGCTGACCGCGTGCTCGTAGACGCCCCCTGCTCGGGCCTCGGCGTGCTCAGCAAACGCGCAGATCTTCGCTGGCAGCGCGACCACGATGACCTCTCCGATCTCATTAAACTTCAGGATGAACTGCTCGACGCAGCGGCCACCATGGTAAAGCCTGGAGGGGTGCTGGTCTACAGTACATGTACGATAGAGCCGGAGGAAAATGAGGAGCGCGTCGAAGCGTTTTTGCAGCGGACGCGTGGGTTTGCGCGGGAACCGGTGGGCGACCGTGTTCAGAAGGAGCTGCAATCGGAGGAGGGTGATCTGTACATCCTTCCACATCGGCACAAAGTAGATGGCGCCTATGCTGCCCGCCTGAGACGAGGGTCGCGTTAGGGACGTCGATGCGCCTTGTAGCATGCGCGCAGCTCAGGGCGTCTCATCAATCATGTGCTCGATCCCTGGGACGTCGTCGGCCATCTTCTCAAGTAGATAGAACTTGAGATATTTCGTTTCGGCCATCGCATCCAGTACGGGGTGATCAGCGGGCTGGGAGCCACGGTGAAGGATGCGCATCCCTGTGCCCGCCTTCCGGGCGCTGTACCGGACGATGTCCAGAAAACTCTGCTCATCCAGGGCCGGCGAGCACGAGGCGGTGGCAAGGAGGCCTCCAGGTCCCAACAGCTGCCATGCGCAGATATTCAGGCGCTGATACGCTCTGGTTGCGCGTTCGATATGTCGCCTGCTTTTCGCAAAAGCCGGCGGATCGAGAATTATGAGGTCGTACTGCTCTCCGTTTTGAACCAGCTCGCCAAGATGCCGGAGGGCATCAGCCTGCTCGATCGAAATTCTATCCGAGAGGTTATTGCGTTCGGCGTTCTCTTGCACGCGTTCGAGCGCGGGGGTTGAGATATCGATCATCTGGACAGACGAGGCTCCCCCGGCGGCAGCATGGAGCCCAAACCCGCCATCAGCACAAAACACATCAAGCACGCGACGATCCTCGGCGATCGACCCGACCCGCAGTCTGTTCTCCACCTGATCCAGGAAGAAGCCTGTCTTGGGACCCTTCAGCACATCCACGCTGAATCTCAGATCACCCTCCTCAATGAGTATCGGTCCACCGTATTGCCCCCGAAGGATACCGGTTTGCTTCTCCAGACCGTCCTTCTCGCGCAACCAGTGATCGTTTCGCTCGATGATAGCCGTGGGCTCAAGCATCTCCTCGAGGATATCGAGAATTATTTCGCGCCGTTGCTCCATGCCGTAGGAGAGGGTCGACCACGTGAGTACAGGCCCGTATTTGTCGACTACTGTCCCAGGTAGCCCGTCGCTTTCGCTGAAAATAAGGCGGCACGCGTGAAGCTGCTTCAACACGGCGCGGCGCCTTCTGAGCGCGGCTTCAATACGCTCCTTCCAGAACGCTCGATCGATCGCGCGATGAGGGTTGTTCGTAAGAAAACGTACCGCAATTTGGGAATCGATGTGATACAGACCCTGACCATAACACACGTCATTGTCGCCAAAAATACGAACCACATCGCCTGAAGCTGGCTCCCCCTTCGTGGATTGGATAAGGTTGCGGAAGATCCACGGATACCCCTCGCGTAGATATTTGGCTTTCCCGGATTTTAGACGGACGGACGGTACGGACATCAAAAATGAGGATGATTCTCAGAAAGTGCACCGCTACCAAACGGAGCCATGCGAAAGAAGGTTTAGTTCTGGCCGCCGGCTTCGCTCGGCAATGTTCAGCGCCGCGATTCATGCCGTAAGCCCAAATGCATTGCCTCTGACAGGACTGTTTGCTATGCTACTATCACTCATTCGTCTGCACGCCTATTAGCCTTTTCCGATATGTCCACGTCTGACAAGCAGAACCGGGTTCTTGGTATCCATCATGTCACTGCCTACGCAAGCGATCCGCAAAAGAATTACGACTTTTACACGGACGTGCTCGGGCTCCGTCTGGTGAAACAGACGGTTCTCTTCAACAACCCATCGGAGGTGTTCAAAGGACCTACGATGTATCATTTCTATTTCGCTGATGCTGTGGGCACGCCCGGCACGGTGCTCACCTTCAAACCGCATCACTCGATACAGCAGGGGCAAGTGGGGCGCGGGCAGGTAACGGCGACGAGTTTTACCATCCCGGAAGGATCGGTTGAGTACTGGGTAGATCGCTTGGATGCTATGGACGTTCGGCGTTCACCTCTAAGCGAGCGGTTTGGCTCTACCGTGATCCAGTTTGTGGATGGCGACGGACAGCCACTGGAGCTTGTCACGGGCACCTCGGACATCGAGCCGTGGACCGGCAGTGATGTGCCTGCTGCTCACGGAATCCGTGGCTTTCATGGGGTAACGATCCACCCTGACAATGTGCAGCTGACGGCGCGTGTGCTGGAACTGTTAGGCTATGAGCAAACGGACTACGAAAATACTCCACAGGACGGCGACTGGACGCGCTTCGCGGTTCCCGGTGCGGAGCACGCGCAGTATGTTGATATCTACAATGAGCCCAATATGCACGAAGGACGCTGGGGTTATGGAACCGTGCACCACGTCGCGTTCCGGGCACGAGATGACGAGCATCGTAACCTCCTTCGGGAGCGGCTACTTGCGGCCGGCTACTCACCTACGAGAATGAAGGACCGCAATTACTTCCGGTCGATCTATTTTCGGGAACCGAATGGCGTGAACATCGAGATTGCCACCGACGTGCCCGGATTTCTCCATGATGAGCCAGAGGATGCGCTTGGGCAGCGTCTGCAACTCCCGCCTTTTCTTCAGGATCGACGGGAAGAGGTGGAGGCGCAGCTCACTCCGGTTGAATTGTAAGGTCACGCTGAAATCCCTGTACGTGCGCATCTGTCCGTAATTGCACTTGCCGGCGCGGTAGATATTGCGCAATTCCGGGCTACGATCCGGGACCCACGCGAGGGCTACATTCTGCGCTGTGGCTATTTGCTTCTTACAGGGCAGGTAGGCGCTACTGGGGGATGCGGTCGCGGAGGCGGGCCATGGCCGGTTCAGAGACACCAAACGTGATCTGCTCGTACCGCTGTGCTTCGGAGAGTAGTGGCTTGAGCCTGCGTCTACATGCAGGAGTAGCGAGGACGAGATCGACATCGCCTACGAAGGACGTGAGATGCTTGGTATCCGCCTCCATTGACGCAGCGATAATCTGTCCGTCATATCCCGTACGGTCGCGCAGTTCTCGCAGTACAACCTCCAGCGTATCGGCTCGCCCGGTTACGATACCCATCGACTCGTGTCCGCCCAGGCGCGCCACGCGCTCTAACACATCGAGCGGAAGCGTAATCTCCACGCCCTGCACATCGCTGCGCGGTACGGCCCGCGTAGCTTCCTGGAGATGCCGATACGGCGTAATGACAACGTCAGCATCCTGATGATGTGCTAAATCGGAAAGCGTTACCGGTTCTACGTGCTGCTGAAGCGCGCTCGCTATGCTACTACCGCACAGCTCGGCAAGCTCTACGTGAGGAGAGGCGAACACCAGCTTGTGCCGAATCTGCTGATTCAGTACCGCCTGAAACTGCTCCTGATAGAGGTAATTGATTTCCTCCTGCTCGAGCCCAAGCCCAATCAGTTCCTGCAGTGTGTGATGAAGAATGCCGGCTCCGCGCTCCATCCGCTCGCTCTTTGAGTGTGGTGTCGGCTGCACCACCACAAACCCTTTGCCGGCGCGGGCTTCCACTAATCCTTCCGTCGCCAACGTTTGATACGCCTTCCGCACGGTATGGAACGAGACCTCAACCTGCGCGGCAAGCTCACGCGTGGATGGAAGTGTCGACTCCGCCGGATACTGCCCGCTAACAATCTGAAACCGAAGCTGCGCCACGAGCTGCTCATGAACAGTCGCTGCAGCATCCCGATCTACCAATATCATAGGTCAGTCGAAGTCAGAGCACGACATAAAATAGTGACATTCGGGACAGCGGTACTTGCAGCCCTGGTTGTGTAGCCGGGCCGTGCAGTTCGGACAGAAATCCCAGTAATTAGTTGGAGTAGCGTCCGATTCATCCCGGACTGCTACCTTCTCCTTTTCCGATGGGGCGATAGGCTCTTTCGATGGCGCGTCCATGGGAGAGTCGTTTGTCAGGTGGGATAGGTTAATTCATAGGCATCCATGGCCCTTCGCAGATCAGCCCTCAGCGCGTCCCGGTCTTCCCATTGGTCTTTCCGCAGAACGTAGTCTGCGTCCGTCAGCGTGACGATGAGGAAACTGTGGCTCTCTCTGAGCGAGAGTACAGGCTTCCAACGCAAGCGTCGTCGGTCCTGCATGCAGTCGTAGAGCGATCGGAGAGCTACGAGATTTTCTCCGATATACACTTCGGCCGTGGTTGTCTGAAGCTGATAGAACGTGAGGAAAACAGCTATAATCAGGGCTATGGGA
>SLED01000208.1 GCA_007124945.1 Salinibacteraceae bacterium
AAATACCAGGGTGCCTTCGAAGAGTCAATTATTATATTATTTCCAAACTCGTTGTACACGATGCGATATAGTTCCTGAAGTGCTCTAACGTATCCATCCTTATCACCTATTCGGCCAAAGAGTATATCTTTATTATTAGCTGCGTGATTTACTCTTTTCAATTCGCCAGACACCCACGAGGGAACCTGAGAGTAAACCATACTCCACCTCTCACAATCGTGAAACGACTTTCCACATCCACAAAGCGCATTATCTCGAATGCCGTGAGGATAAATGTGGGATACTTCGCCGAGGTGAACTGCGTTCGCTGCAGAGCCCAGTACATCACCGAGAATTGTGCTGCCACTGCGACCGTGGCCTCCTATGTATATTACTTTAACCCTTTCCATCGGCACGTGAAGAAACGATTCTGTCAAGGCATCCGACACAGAACCAAATAATTGGCGTCATGACATACTGACCGGGCTGTATCCAACCAAACACTGCAAATACAAGCACACCTACAACGATGAGCCCGACGGTATTGCGCTCGCGTAACCAGTAGCGAACCGCGAGCAGACCTGTGTAGGCAAGGACGATAAGGTATACTATGCCGCCCGGTATACCGAAGGCAATGAACATGTCTGTGAAGTCTTTCTCAGATGACCACCCTCCTTCACCATAACGTCCAGCGGCGCGCGTGGTGTAGCCCGTGCCCCGGCCGAGAGGCTGCTGTGCTGTACGGTACGCCGCAATGTTGATTAGATTTAAATGTATCGCGATGGTCCCTCCTCCGGTACCTTCAAGCACGCCGGTCTGTCGCTCGAGCGCTGTCTGCACAGTGCCATCAAAATGGACGGCTCCCTCCTGAACCTGTGTAAGACCAAAAGTCAAACCGAAGAGCCCGATTACAACTGCAATGGCGAGCCGGGGCACCCAGACGGAAACTGATCGGCCCAGTATCGTCCACATCAAAGCAATCGAGAAAAGTGAAAACACTACAGGGCCGCGCACGCCAGAAACGAGCAAAGCGATAAACAAGAATACACCAGCCGCACTCGCGAGCAACACGGATCGCTTTCGTAGCACCAACGCGGCACAGGCCAGCAGTGCAACACTCAAATAACGCGTATATTCAGCTATGTTCGGAAATACCGACAACGGCCGCAGCGTGTCCTCATCTCTACCGATTACCATCTCATGGGCACGTGGTCGCCACCACTCCAGCTGATATTCCGGATAGCCGAAGAACACCTGATAGAATCCGAAAAGAGCGGCCAGGCACGCGAGTGGTACGATTAGGCGAAAAAAGAAGGTCTCCAAGAACTCCTCACTACCGAACGACTTCCCCACCCAGTACCAAAGAAGTGGCACCAGCATAAAGACGGCACCGGTAATGCCAACCATCAGCCCGCCCTGTAACGGGTTGAAGATGTGCACGGTCATGATGGCCATGAGCAGGAGAATCCACTTCGACAGCGGCGTGTCGAGCGCAACTCGCTTTGACGTTATGGCCACTACCCAAAGCACAACCGCCACCACAGGTCCAACCACCAGGAGCGGATCGGCCTCGGACCACCCCTCAAACGGCATGATCCACCGCCTGAAATCACCGAGGATGGTAAGGAAACCGAAGCTACCGAGAATCGCCCAGTACACGTTGATCCGAGCCAACCCCAACAAGATTGCGAGCACGACCACAGCAAAAGCCGCCCGTACCTGGCCCATGATTACCAGCGTTACGAGTAACGCTCCCCCGGCCAATACGCCGAGGCCCACCAGAATTGCTTGGAGCTGGCGATTTACGTCCGGTGATTTGTCAAGAACGGAGGGCATGCGATGCGCGCGTTATCACGGGTTCGAATGTAATGAGGTAAAGATGTGCTCTCGTACTATGTCGTATCGGTTAGGACGCATACGATTGAATAAGCTTGGTCAACCGGGGAGCATACGCATCGGGCTGAAAATCCTTAGCCCGCTCTCGAGCGGCGGAACCAACACGAGTCGCGAGTGAAGGATCTAATAAAAGGTACGCCAGAATTCTATCAGCAAGTGCATCCGGGTCACCAAATCGCGCCAGTAATCCATCCTTTCCTTCTGAGATTATTTCGCGTGGCCCACCCGCACTACCGGCTACTACGGGCTTCCCGAGCGCCATCGCTTCAATGATCACCATGCCGAAAGGCTCCACGTCTGACGCGTGAACAACGATGTCCATTGCCTGCATCCAATGTGGGACGTTTTCCTGATAACCCGCCTGGAGAATATGATCGTGCAGACTGCGCTTGCGGATGAGATTAACTACCTCACCGGCATATTCAGGCTCCAGGTCGTGTTTGCCCCCAACGATGACACCATATACGTCCGGGAGACTCCTTCGCACGTTGTCGATGGCTTCTACAAACACATGAATTCCCTTCCACCGCTGTAGCCGGCCCACAATACCCACTATTGGCCTATCGGCAGGCAGCCCGAGTTCCCTGCGGGCTTTCTCCGGCGATGGGAGCCGGGCAGGGTCGAATCGCTTCCTGTCCACGCAAGGATACGCCACGCTCGTATTTCTTTTGGGCCACAGTTGTCTTTGCAAGCTGGCCACGTGCCTTGAGCATGCAATTACTCCTGACGCAGGTACCAACGTGATGATGCGATCCATCAGGCTATTCGGTCTTGGCAAGCCGTGCTGATACCATAGTGCAGGGATACCTGTCCAAAGGGCAGCGAGGCCGCCGTACAAATGAGCCTTCGACATCCAACTGAAAATCAGATCGACTTCTTGGTCTTCAATAAGACGCCGAATAGAATGTACTGTCTTTCCAAAGTTGTGGAGCTCCCGTAAACGGCCGGCAGATACAACAGCGACATCACGACCTTTCGCCTTGTAATCTTGGACGAGCGGCCCATCGTCAAGAAAGACGGTGATGATTTCCAGCTCGAGGGGGTCGACATGCTTGAGGAAAATATCGAGCAGTTGCTCCGCTCCTCCTCGCTGGGTGGCACGTGGCATGAGAATCGCTACTTTCATACCACCTCCCTTTCAGTAGTGAGAGCATTCATCACGCGCTCGGCTGCGCGCTCAAACGATAGGTGCCGGTTATAAAATCGCTGTCCAGCTACAGCGATTCCCTGCCGACGAACCTGGTTCATTAAACAAGAAACCACACTGTTCGCAAATGCAGGTTTATCACTAACCGGCGGTAGAATAAACGCATCACCCTGCCGATCTCTCAACATCTCGTCGGTGAGCGGCCCAGAGGTTGACACTGAGCAAACGCCGTGCTGCAGTCCTGTCAGAAAAGATCCGCGACGCGTCGAGGCACCATCTATAAACGGCGCCAGATGCACGTCCATTGCCTGAAAGTGGCGGGAAACCTCCTCAGCCGGTAACCGACCCGCGTTGAGCACCGGTAGGCCGTACATTTCTGCGCTAAACGCATCCCCGTGCGGCCCGATGTACAGCAGCAGGGCATCGTCCGTCTGCCTGAGAACAGCCTCAGCTGCTGCACGGATGTGCCCGACAAGTCTGGAAGCATGTAGAGATCCAAACACGCCCATCACGAAGGTGTCGTCGTCGATTCCGAGCTCGGTGCGGATCTCCGAGCGCTCGGTCTTCACGAATGGGATGTTGGAGCCCACGGGCAGATGATACACGGGCTTTCCCGGCCACCATGACTGATACTGCCGTACCCAGGGTTCAATTGAGAAGAACACCTGATCTGCAAGCGCCCCCAGTACCCAGAACTGCGCCCGCTGCCACGTGGTCATCACAGCATTCTTCCAACTCGTAATGGGGACGAAGTCCTCGTGAAACATCACGGCAATCTGCGGTTCGGATACGATGCGCTTCAGCCTCCAGAGTGCCAGCGGTAAAAACGGATTCAGTCCCCAGCGGCCGTAGCTAAACTGGTTAAACTGCACGAAGAGCCAGTCCGGCGCGTCTCGGCGCACCGCGTCGATCACCTCTACTACCCCGCGTCTCGGAGGCAGCCTGAACGCCCGCCGTACCTCAACATCCGGGATTGTCTCCGTATCCGCCTGAGCCGTTAAAACCCGTACGTCTGCATGCGCAGCAAGAGCACTTGAAAGGCGCGCCGTGTGGTCGCCGATGCCGTCAAGCGTCGGGGGAAGGACGGGGAAAAGGAGATCGATTCGCATTCACTCAGTATTGCTTACATAGTGCTTATCGCTATACACGTAGGTATCTATGTGTCGCGTGCGATTCTTAAACCCGGTTTGGGAGAAAAACCTTGGCAAGCATGCGAAGATAACGCGGATGTACGAGTTGTCGGAGTACGCCCCATCGAGCCACTATTTCCGACTTACGTCTTGAAGTTTTTATCTCCAAACACCACTCCACCACCCGGTGAAAGATAGCCTCACGCGAAAACCAGTTTTCCCATGCCTTCCTTGCTGCTGCGCCCATTTCTGCGGCCTGTTCCTCGTACTGGCGCAGGGTCTCAGGTATACTCTCGATGTGCTTCTCGGGGATTCGAATCGAAAACTCCTGCCATGCGGGTCCTTCTGGCGGCACCCACTGGTCTGATATTATGACGGGTACACGACCCATACAGAGCGCCTCAAAAAGTCTAATACTGGAGGTGCCATAACCCCTCGGACAGAGAATAAATCTGCTGTGCTTTGAGACCCGGTGATACTGGTCCTCCAGCTCGGTCCTCTTTGCATCCGGAAGCTCTCCATACGGCCAGTATGGTGTCGTATCAAAGAGAAATGCTTCGTCGTCTTTTAGACTCATGATGGCCTTTCGCACAGGGTGCGTATTCGTCTTCCCGATAAATGAGTACAGATAGTCGGGTTCGCCATTCATTGGCGCGTATTCAACGTAGTCGTGGTCGTGGACGACAAGGTACATTCCGCTACGCACGCGTCCCGGCGTGTACCAGCG
Organism: Salinibacteraceae bacterium; assembly: GCA_007124945.1. Lineage (GTDB taxonomy): Bacteria > Bacteroidota > Rhodothermia > Rhodothermales > Salinibacteraceae > Tc-Br11-B2g6-7. The sequence goes on from SLED01000208.1 coordinate 4,880, forward strand.
CTTTCGGAGGGATGCGTACACGCCCGGAAGAAAAGGCACCGGGTAGTCCGTACGCGTGTGCATGAAGCATTTGTCCGGGTGAGCCCGGTACGCGGAATGATTACGAATTTCATGAAAGAAGTGCTCAAACGTGCCACAGTTTTCGACAAACAGAATGAGCTCTGCGCGATCCCAGTCTTCGGTTATTCTATGGCGACCGAACCGATCGGATGCGGCAGACGCCTTCATCCGCTTGAGTTCATCGAACGCATGTGGTCGGCCTGGACTTTCGGGATCGGCAGACGACAACAAACAGACATCAGCCATTTATGCGTTTACCCCCTGCGTAGACTCTGGCACTACTTCATAGCCGTAGGCAACCAACTCACCTTTGGCCACGCGTTCGGCTGCCGCAATCTCATCGGCATCTCGCGCCTTGTGCTTTCCGATTGAGCTCGTACGCGCCCTGGCGATTCGCCGATCGAATGCCCGATTGGGCTCCGCATCAAAATGCTCCAGTACCCGGTGTCCATACTTAACAGGCTCCCGAACAAACTCCTCATACTTTAGCAGCAACACACGGTCATCCTTCAACGGCGGTAAAGCCTCCCGGCAACGCTTTACCATCTCGGACCACATCCAAATGGCTCGTACGTACGGAGTACTCTCGACAAATTCTGTATCCCGTCCGTCCTCCACCCACCACGGTACATACCGTTCGTCGTACAGGCGGCCAAGTCGCATCTCCGACCCGCGCAAATTCGTGAGCTTCTCGTCGGTGAGCACGTCATAGCTTTTGACGAGCGAGTTAGCACAATCCCGCCCATCACGCACAATGTGAACGATTCGCGCCTCAGGAAGAGCATCAAGCACAAATTGCGGAGCCAGACTCAAAAACGGCTCTTTGTAGATCATGCGTTGGGGCAGATCGCGCTCTCCTTTCAGAGCTCGTAGAAGGTTTGCATATCCCGACGGTGCCCGCACCCACTTTTGAACTGCTGCTGCCCGGGAGTGATACCGCCCGCTATGAAGGTACGCGTCGATTGCTCGCTCAAAGCCCACGGCCAGTGCCTGATATACCTCGTCAGACAGGGGCTGATTCACCACGTGCGGAATGGCGACTGGTAACAACGTACCACTCAAGCACTCAAACTTCGGTACCGTGTTCAGGACACTCATGAGGAAGGTGGTGCCCGATCGCGGACATCCAAGTACAATACCGTGGCTGTACGACATGACGAGGCTCAGGTGGAATGAATTGTAGGGACATAATATCGGGTATCAAGCTGTGGACTTAATACACCTGCGACGTGATGACTGCCTACATTAGCATGATTCCCGGATAGATTTATTGATTCGATGCAGAATTGTACCACTTCTCTACCCGATCAACAAACTGGTTCATCGAAAACGTGTCCTTGGCTTCGCGCCGCCCCTCCTTACCGCAACGGTTGGCAAGTGATCTGTCCGTTGCCAGTGAATGTATTGCATCAGCCATCCCGTCAGCGTCACCCGGTTCAACAAGCGTCGCGAACGAAGGCAGCGCGTACTCCGGAATGCCTCCGGAGCGGCTGGCGATCACCGGACGGCCATAGGCAGCTGCTTCGAGGGAAACCAGCCCTGCCGGCTCGTGCCACATAGACGGGAAGACGACTGCCCGGGCCTGCCTCATGAGGTCCTCTACTTGCTTACTGCCAACCCAGCCGTGAAAGATTACGTTTCCTGTAATATTCAGCTCCCGGGCAAGGCGGCGCATCCCGTCCTCCTGCGGCCCTTCCCCTGCCACGTCTAAGCGAGCGGGGGCCTCTACTTCCGAAAACGCGCGTAGCAACCATTCCAGCCCCTTCTGCGGCACGAGCCGCCCGAGGTACAGGAAACGTGGAACACCATCGTCAGGCACAGGCGTCCACTCATGGGCTACTGCAGGAGCGGGAGACGGTATGGTGGTCAGGTTTTCCTTCGCACACCCTGCACGGATCATCTGCTGTTTAATAAATTCGCTCACCGTGTACGTGGGGACCACGGCTGCCAGTGACATTTCGTGGTGGATGCGCCTGAAATTACTGGTGAGCTGCTGGGGTCGGACGCTCCCACAGCGATCGACGAAATGTCCCCAGAGGCATCCGGCGACGGTGTACGACCGGTCGCACGGCTTGCCCGGCCGTGACAGGTAGCGGGAAGCACTCGGGCACCCGCCCTGGTGCCCGTGCATGGTCCGCACCGTGGTAACCCGTTCCTCCGGCAGATGCGAAACGGCTCGGTGCAGGTGTAGCACGTCTACCTCCAACCTCCGCGCCCGGTGAAACAGCGCCCTGTCATTTTCCACTACCTCTACTCTTTCGGGAGGGAACGCCCCGCTATCGGGCTCCACAAAGCAGCAATAGCGCACGTCGCATCCCCGCTCAAGCTGGGCCTGCCCCAGTCGTCGAATATACGTGGAGATCCCCCCGGCGGCGCCAATCCGCGGGGCAAAATGGGCGATACGCATGGGGAATGGTTTTATTCACTGAGAACCGGCTTGGACGGGGATTAACCTTGCGCGCTCGCGACATGTCGCCCAGGCCTCGCCACCTGCGAAAGAAAGCGTACAAAATCCTTTGATGAGACACAACGATTGAACACGCACGCGAGCCCGTATTGTCACGAGCGATTGCTGCGCCCACCTTCACCCCTTCCAGCTAAACGGCAGGCTTCGCCGTCGGCTGCACATGTTGGAGCTCGATACTGCCAAAACCGCGCTCTCACCATCTC
>SLED01000111.1 GCA_007124945.1 Salinibacteraceae bacterium
CCGTCACGGTGAGCGCAGAGAGCGCAGCGAACGAAGACGAACCGTGAACCTCGGACCGCGAACCATCGCCTTCGTCTTCAATCGGCTGGCGCCGATTTGCGCTCAGGCTGACGAGGTAGGGAGTGGGCACACCATCTTCTTTCCCCAATTTCATGCTGAACACAAGCGAAGAATCTCGCCGGTGCGGGATGGCGTCGCCGCGCCAGGTGCAGCCTTCACGCTGGTATCACGATATTGCGCTCAGGCTTTTGTCCTGTGTTGATCAGGAGGCACACCTATGGAGATTGCTTCGTCGCGTTGCTCCTCGCAACGACAAAGGGGCCGAAAGGTAATCCGCCGAGACAATGCACGCCGTCGCAGAGTCGTCGTTTCTTCGTTTCGTCGACTCATCGTTTCTCGAAACCACATGTGAAAAAAGCCCAACACCCACCCGTCACGGTGAGCGCAGAGAGCGTAGCGAACGAAGACGAACCGTGAACCTCGGACCGCGAATCATCGCCTTCGTCTTCAATCGGCTGGCGCCTATTTGCTCTCAGGCTGACGAGGCGGGGCGTGGGCGCACCATCTTCTTTCCCCAACGTCATGCTGAGCGCCAGCGAAGCATCACGCCGGTGCGGGATGGCGTCGCAGCCCCAGGTTCAGCTTTCACGCCTCGGGCCACTTCGTGTCTTTTGCTCCTGAGGCTCTGGGAGCAATCGCGAAGGGCGAGACCCCTCGAATCCTCGCTACCAGAAAGACATTCTGCGCTCTTTTGCGACCGATCGAGCATCGCAATAACTGTACGTCAGGCATCAATTTCTATTGACGTACGTTGCATTAGTAGGCTCACGAAAAGGAAACCCCCGGGGAGTGACATGAAGGAGAAACTCACGCTCAGAATTAATCGGGACGTAAAGGCCCGCGCGAAGAATCTGGCGGCACGACGCGGCGTGTCCGTTTCGCAAATGGTAGAAGATTATTTTTCCCTCTTAACCATCTCGGAGATTGACGCACCTGGCGATCCGGCATCGTCCGTCAGTGAACCTGCTTCGACCGCAACTGGACTGTCACCAAGGATTCGACGACTGAGGGATCAACTCGGGCAGCCTGCGCCGGAGATTACTGTGGATGAGGATACCCGTCAATGGATTGCATCCGCAGCGAAGAAGCACGAGTAAGAGTGCACCCCCACATTGAGTAAATAGATCTTGAACGTTCGCTATCAACTCGGAGCATCATGAGGGTATTGCTCGATACCAACGTCATCATTGATGCTGCGGTACCTGAGCGCCGGTATCACGATATTGCACTCAGGCTTTTGTCCTGTGTTGATCGGGGGCAGATAACGGGGCTTTTCGTGGCGCCGTCGATCACAACGTGCTGGTACGTCTCCACGGTACGACATGGTGTTGACCCGCGGCCCTTGTTTTCCACGTTGGAAGTGATCTGTGAGCTTGCTCCCATGACCCGGGCTGCCTTGCGGAGAGCTCTCGAATCGCCACCTGAGGCAGACTTTGAGGACGTGTATCTGGCTGCTGCTGGGCTTTAAGCCAGTGCAGCAATCGTCGCCACTCGGAACGAAAGGGATTTTCAGTTCAGTGCGTTGCGCCCGCATCACCCGCGTGAGATAGTAGCTATGCTTGGCCGTTCCTGACTGGGTCAAGGTGGCGCTGAGTCTCTACACCGCCTCGGCTCTTTACGCGAAGACTCTGCGAGGTGGAGCCTCGCACTGGTGGCCTTCTCTTTGACCATCGGCGAATGTGCGTTACCAGGTTGGACCAGCTAACGAGGTGGCGAGAGAGCAAACGACGACGATGCCGTTTCGGGTGTTGGCGCCATCCACTCTCCCCAACGTCATGCTGAGCGCCAGCGAAGCATCTCGCCGGTGCGGGATGGCGCCGTCGCCGGCTGACACGAAAAAGTGAACTGTCGGAGGCACACCTCTGGAGATTGCTTTGTCGCGTTGCTCGTCGCAATGGAAAGCGGGCTGAGAGGTAGCGGGCTAAGACAACGCAGGTCACCACTGAGTCATCGTCCCTTCGTTTCCTCGTCTCGTCGATTCATCATTTCCCAGAACCACACGCGCCAAAAGCCCAACACCCACCCGTCACGGTGAGCGCAGAGAGCGCAGCGAACGAAGACGAACCGTGAACCTCGGACCGCGAACCATCGCCTTCGTCTTCAATCGGCTCCCGCCGATTTGCGCTCAGGCTGACGAGATGGGGAGCTGGTGCCATGCCTACCCAACCATGAGACTCCCAAACCCCCACACTCCCAAACCCACATGCCACGCCAGTCACGTCTTACAAGCCTCGGCCTTTATCCACACTGCTGACATCGCAAATGGCCGGCGCATTCGCACCTTTCCCGGCCAGGCTGTACATTCATCAGCCCCGTAGCTCTTCATTTCTCGAGATTCACCATGCGCTATACCGTTTCTGCCCTGCTCTTCTGTTCGCTGCTTCTCACCTCTCTTGCCTACGGGCAGGAAAACAACGATGAGTGGGATGTCGAAAATCCGCCCACGCCCTATGAGTCCGTCACCTTTACCGTCACGGAAGGGACGTGGATGAACCTTGACGTCAGTCCGGATGGCGAGCTGATCGCCTTCGACCTGCTCGGCGACATCTACGTGATGCCCATTGAGGGCGGCACCGCGCGTGCCCTGACGAACGGTCCGGCGACGAACATCCAACCGCGCTTCAGCCCGGACGGCACGCGCATCTCCTTCACGAGCGACCGGAGCGGCGGCGACAACATCTGGACGATGGACCTGGACGGCAACGACCTCCATCAGGTGACGGGTGAGTCGTTTCGCCTGCTCAACAATGCCACCTGGACGCCCGACGGCGATTACCTGATCGCCCGGAAGCACTTCACCTCCACGCGTTCGCTCGGGGCGGGGGAGATGTGGATGTACCATCGCTCAGGAACGACCGCCGGCGTGCAGCTTCATGAGCGCCGCACCGATCAGAAGGACGCCGGGCAGCCGGTGTCGTCTCCCGACGGCCGGTACGTCTACTGGAGCGAGGACATGACGCCGGGGCAGACGTTCGAGTACGACAAGGACCCCAATACGCAGATCTACACCGTACGCCAGCTCGATCGCGAGACGGGCGAGATCACCAACCTCATCACCGGGCCGGGCTCGTCGATGGGACCGATGCCCTCACCCGATGGCGACACGATCGCCTTCGTCCGGCGCGTGCGGAATCAGAGCGTGCTCTTCCTCTACGACAAAGAGACCGGCGCCGAGTATCCGCTTTACGACGGCCTGACGCGTGATCAGCAGGAGGCATGGGCCATCTTCGGCCCGACCACCAACTACGCCTGGACGCCGGACGGGGACGCGCTCGTGACGTACGCGCAGGGCGGCTTCAAGAAGATCGACGCGGAGACAGGCGAGGCGACGGAGATCCCGTTCGAGGCGGAGGTTGAGGCGCACTTCGCAGAGACGGTGCACTTCGAACAAGAGGTGGGACTGGACCGCTTCCAGTCGAAGATGCTGCGCGACGTGGCGACCTCCCCAGACGGCTCGCAGGTCGTCTTCCACGCAGCCGGTCATCTCTACCGCATGGCGCTGCCCAACGGCACGCCCGAGCGGCTGACCGACGCCGACCACTTTGAGTACGCTCCGGCCTTTTCGCCCGACGGCCGCCAGATCGTCTACACCACGTGGGATGACGACGACTACGGCAGCGTGCGCATCGTCAACGCCAACGGCTCCAACGACCGCGCCCTCACCGAGCGCCCCGGCTATTATCACGAGCCGCAGTTCTCGCCGGAGGGCGACATGGTGGTCTACCGTCGCGCCTCGGGCAACAGCCTGATCGGGACGCTGCACAGCACCGACACGGGCCTCTACACCATTTCGGCTGATGGCGGGGAGCCGTCTCTCGTAACTACGGACGGCCGCGAGCCGCGCTTCACCCCGGACGGCGAGCGGATCTACTTCCTCACCGGCGGCGGCCTCTCGAAGCAGTACAAAAGCATCGACCTGAATGGCGCCCACGAGCGCACCCACTTCGAGATGCGTGATCCCACCACCGTCGTCCCCTCGCCAGATGGCAACTGGGTAGCGTTTCAGGAGCTGTTTAACGTCTACATCGCGCCGTTCCCCGCGACCGGGCGCACCATGAACCTGACCAAGGACATGCGGGCGCTGCCGGTGGCGCGCGTGACGGAAGATGCCGGCAACTACCTGCACTGGTCCGGCGATAGCGAGACGCTGCACTGGAGCATCGGACCGGAGCATTACACGCTGGACATAGCCGACGCCTTTGACTTCATCGGCAATGGTGCCGACGAAACCGCGCCCATCGAGGCAGCCACGGCGGTGGAGTTGAATCTGGAGCTGGAGGCCGACCGCCCGACCGGGCAGGTGGCCTTCACGAACGCGCGCCTCATCACCATGAACGGCGATGAGGTGATCGAGAACGGCACGATCGTGGTCGACCGGAATCGGATTGCTGCGGTAGGCCCCGCCGATGAGGTAGGCGTTCCGGACGATGCGTACGTGATGGACGCGGAGGGCCACACCATCATGCCCGGCATGATCGACGCTCACGCGCACGAAGGGCACTTCTTCGGTGGCATGATGCCGGGGCGTAACTGGTACTACTACGCGAACCTTGCCTTTGGTATCACCACCATTCATGATCCCTCGGCCAACACGGAGAATGTGTTCAACCAGGCCGAGATGGTAGAGGCTGGGAGTTCGGTTGGGCCGCGCGTCTTCTCCACGGGCCGCATCCTCTACGGCGCCGATGGCGACTTCCGCGCGGAGGTGGACGACTTCGACGATGCGCTCTCTCACATGCGCCGCCTGAACGCGGTGGGGGCTTTCTCGGTGAAGAGTTACAACCAGCCCCGGCGCGATCAGCGGCAGCAGTTCCTTGAAGCGGCGCGCGAGCTGGAGATGCTGGTTTACCCCGAGGGTGGCTCCACCTTCTTCCACAACATGAACATGATTCAGGACGGCCACACGGGTATTGAGCACAACATCCCGATCGCACCGCTCTACGAGGATATGTACGGGCTCTGGGAGCAAACGCAGGTCGGCTACACGCCCACGCTCGTGGTGGGTTACGGCGGCTTCCGCGGGGAGCACTACTTTTACCAGCACGACAACATCTGGGAGAACGAGCGGCTGCTGACCTTCGTGCCGCGCCAGATGGTGGACCCGCGCTCCCGCCGTCGCGAGATGGTGCCGGACGAGGAGTACTTCCACTTCGAGACGGCGAAGGTGACCAAAGAGCTCGTGGACCGCGGTCTGACGGTGCAGATCGGCGGCCACGGCCAGATGCAGGGCATCGCGCCGCACTGGGAGCTGTGGATGTTTGAGCAGGGCGGCATGTCACCGCATGAGGCGCTCCGCAGTGCCACGCTGCACGGCGCGAAGTACCTCGGCATGGATCATTCGCTCGGCTCCCTGCAGGTAGGCATGCTGGCCGACCTGATCGTGCTGCGCTCCAACCCGCTGGACGACATCCGTAACAGCGAGGATATCGGCTACGTGATGAAGAACGGCCGCCTGTACGATGCCGAGACGATGGACGAGATCGGCAACCACCCACGTGAGCGCGGCGACTTCTTCTTCGAACGGCCGGGCGTTAGCGATCGCGAGGTGTGGGATGAGTGATAACTATGCCGGCAGGGACTTCTTAGTGATGGGCTCGCGCTCCTCGATTCCTCAAACCATTAGACACGGCCAAGCCACAATACATCCATCCGGACTACCACGACGTCTGAACCCGGATTCTGACTGCTTCCAGCTTGTAGGCAAGCGAATTATGGCTTAAGCTTTGTGCCTCATTCCGATAACAGGAGCAGCAAACCCGAGGACTATCCACGTGACGCGCGGATGGAGACCCGCGCCCTCAGTGCCATGAGAACATTCTTCACGCTTCTAATCGGCCTTTTCCTCGCAATTCCGCAGGTTAGCGAGGCGCAGAGCAGCCGTCTCGTGTACGGCGAGCAGATTCGCTCCGGCGGCAACGGCACGATGGTCGTATCGTACAATCTCGCGAAAGTCCACCAGCTCTACACCGTGGAATTACAAATCTCCACGGATGGAGGTGAATCTTACCACCCGCTACCCCAGGACGTAACCGGCGATGTGGGTCGATCGATCAGGCCCGGTTCTGATAAAGAGATACGGTGGAATTACACAGAGGACTTCCCGGTCGACTTTGGGAATGGCCAGTACAGTGTACGTGTAGAGGCGACGCGGCAGAACCGGGGCAATGAGTCATGGCTCGTTTACGCCGGCATCGGCGTTGGCCTCGCCGCAGCAGGCATTACAGCAGGCCTGCTCGTAAACAACGGGAACGGAAACAGTGGCGGCATCAGCATACCGCTCGGGCGGCAGTAACTGCCTAATTGCCCCGTATCGCGTCGATAAGCTGCTCTGGAATCGCAGTGAAGGAGGCTTCGAGTGTTACCTGTTCGGAGAGTTCTTGCAGCACGAGCGGGTCACGGTTGTCTTCAGGTTCGAAGTCGGGAAGCGGTGGTATGATGACCCGATTTGTGGCGTGCTCCGTGAATCTGTTGAAGGTTACGGCAATTGTGCCGGACACCTCATCCTCCGACGCTACGTCGATCGTCACCTCACCGGTAGCGGGCAGATAGAGGGCCAGGGAATCAGCGGAGGCTTCTCTCCAGGTAAAACCAAGGCTGGTGCAGGCGTTGGGCACCTGATCGTACATCAGAACATGCCGAAAAAGGTAGAAGCAACGACTTCCCGCGGTGTCATCCTCTTCGTGCTCTATTAAATGGGTCGCGTTCGAGCCAAGACCACCGCGGCTGTAATGAGATAGCCGAACGGAAAGAATTGTCTCATCCAGCTCCACCTCAAACTGGAGGTTCTGGGAAACATATTCTCCGCCAAAGGTCGGCATGCGCTGCTCGTACATCTGCGGCTCTCCAGAAAAGGAGACCGACGAGTCCTCACTCGCAAACGTCGCGTCAAAATTCGGTTCGGGTGGGGTCGTTTCCACCGTATCACACCCTGAAACGACGAGGAAAAGGGCAAGGAGGGAGAGGTAGACGAAGCGCATGGGCAATACGACGAAGATGAACAGACGCTAAGGGCACAGAACCAACTGCGGCGTAGACAAAATCTACACAAAATTACGAGTGTACGCAAGCAACAGGTTTGTAGGGCTGATACACCAGCAGGCATCAGTCCCCCTATTTGTGCCACTACCTTTCTCCACCCCGCACGAGTATCAGGGCGAAACCGGTACGGCTGAGAAACTACCCTCCAGCGATCGTGGCGTATCGAAAAATTCGACCCGGAATAGGCGATCATCAGGGTCAACGGAGTCACCCTCCGTATTAAACTCGAACGGCAGCACGCCCGCGGGCCGAGCCATCATACCCACGAACTCAACAGAGAACGTCCCGGCAACTTCTTCATCAGTGATAAGATCTATCGCGAGCTGTCCCCCGTACGGCATAAAAGCAAACACTGAATCTGTTGTGGCCTGCTCGTACACGTTCGTGGTGATCTCTCCGGGCAGCTCGCGGAAATGCTCCTTGAATGCGTCTGCGTCGAGAGCCGGCTCGAAATCTCCCAGGCCGGAACGATGCACAAACATTGACAGCGGACCCTGAAGCTCGTATGTC
>SLED01000085.1 GCA_007124945.1 Salinibacteraceae bacterium
ATCAACGCCTCCATTGGACCAAAACCGAGCGCCAGCGCAATCCCCCCTCCGGCCAGGCCCACGAGGCCCATCTGTGGGAAAGATATTTTGACGATGGGTGTGAGCACATGCCGCACCTCGTCAAGCCGCATCTTGATGCCGAGCAGAAAAAGAAGAAATGCCAGTCCCAGCTCAGAAAGCGTCTCGGTAAGCTCCCCTACCTCTACAATGCCCAGCACGGCAGGCCCGATAAGTACACCAGCGATGATGTAGCCAACTATCGTCGGTTGACGCGTCTGCTTCGCCAAAAACCCAAATATCGCCGCGCTCAGCAGGATTACGGCGAGATCAACGGTTAAGGCCATGGAGTGGGCCACGCATGATTGAGGAGCAATGAATCTACAACGACGAAGGTAAAGCTAAGACTACAAACTCAAAAGTGCTGGCTGTAAAGATCTCGCCCGTTTGGAAATGATGACAAATTGCCATTGCTGGCATCGCAAACGAACTCTTATCATCGTGCTGCGGTAGCTTCTGTTAGCTCTCTTTTCCGCCCTGCTGCCACCCTCATGCTCGACACCGAATTACTGTTTGATCTCGGGGCCATCATAGTTCCGGCAGCAATTCTTGTCGTGGCGATGCAGCGGCTTCGGGTACCAGCGATCGTCATTTACATTATCGTTGGTCTGGCGATCGGCCCCGCAACCGGCCTTGTCGAGGTCGGCTACACGATCGAGCTCATTTCCGAAGTCGGAGTCGCACTCTTGCTTTTTCTCGTCGGGCTGGAGCTTAGTCTTGAGAAGATAAAAGACGGGGCCCCGTGGCTGTTGCGGCGGGACTCGGGCAGGTGGCGTCTACGGCAGCCGGTGGACTCGGTATCGCCTCATTGCTCGGGTTTGAGATGGTGGATGCGATCTTCATCTCCGTTGCTCTCACGTTTAGCAGTACGGTGGTGGTCGTCAAGCTGCTTGACATCAAAGGTGACATCGATTCGCTGTACGGTCGCATTGCGATCGGGATTTTTCTGGTGCAGGACCTCGTGGTCATCGCCGCACTAACCTTCATTGCCGTGCTTGAAGGCACTGGTGACGTCACACTCAGTGAAGCATTACCGGGCCTCGGACTGGCGTTTCCCGGGATATCCGCCCTTCTGATCGGAGCGCTCGCCGCCGCACGCTACGTTCTGCCTACGGTCTTCGGCTGAATTGCACCCTCGCCGGAGGCGCTGTTTGTCTGGAGCCTCTTCTGGTGCTTCCTGCTCGTATGGGGTGCAGAAGCAATGGAGCTTTCGGGGACTTGTACTGGGGCAAATCTCACAGTCACTGTTCACCATCATTGCCCTGACGACGGTCCTCACCATGATACTGACACCAATACTGTCGTCCGAGTCAGTACTATGGCGCCTCATAAGGCTGCACCCGCTTCGCACCCGCGGCCGGCCAAAACGCATCCCGCGAAACCATGTCCTTCTGCTCGGAGGAAGTAAAACTGTGATGCCGCTACTGGAAACGCTTCATCTATCGGGTGAGCAAGTGCTGGTAGTGGACGAAGACCCGGGTATCGTGAGTCAGCTTAGAGACGAGGACATAGCCTGTATGCGAGGTGGTGTGGGTGATGCGGAGGTCCTGAAGGCAGCTGGTGCACTACAGCCCGCATCATTATATCGACGATCCCAAGACCTCGCAGCGTGCGTCCGGTTTTTGAGTTGGCCAGGGATGTTCCTGTGCTCGTCCGTGTGTTTGAAAAAGACGAAGAGGAGCAGGTAAAGGAATGGGGTGGCACGCCCATCTCCTTCTCGGATGCCGCAGTAGAGGATTTCCTCAAGTGGTTCGAGGAGCACAAGGCAAAGGAAAATGCCGACCCCCCGGCCACATAACAGCTGTGAATTGCATATGGAGGTGTAGGAGACATTTGGAACTATCCATGCCGGTGATGTATACTGCTTGTCTCAGAACACGGGGCCATAGCTCAGTTGGTAGAGCGCTTGCATGGCATGCAAGAGGTCCGGGGTTCGAATCCCCGTGGCTCCACACCAACCTCCTTCGCTTCACGAGGGAGGTTTTTTATTTACAGCGGTGTGGCCGCTGTTAAAAAACTGGTAAGGTTGACCCTTTGGCCCTGGCACGTGAACCGGCTCGGGTATAAGCCGTTGTCATCGGCTTTTCAAATTTCGAGCACCTGACGCCTGTGTCGCATGCCAGACTCAACCGTACGGGCTACCCGACCCACCTGGTACTTTGCCCTCATCATCGTGGGGGTTATTCTGATATCACTGACAATCCGCTCTCCGCTGGCAGCGGTGGGTCCCCTCATCGGTTCTATTCAGGCAGCTACAGGGCTGTCGCATGGCGCGCTCGGTTATCTGACAACGCTTCCGCTCATTTGCTTTGCGCTGTTATCACTCTTCACGCCCTTCTTTACACGGCGTTTGGGGGTGAACGGCACGCTTGGATTAGCGCTCGCAATGCTGGCCACCGGGATCGCTTTACGGTCTGCACCGGGAGTAATCTGGCTCTACGGAGGGACGATTCTGTTGGGGATCGCCATCGCACTGGCGAATGTGCTGCTGCCCTCCCTTGTAAAACAAGACTTCCCGAACAGGCAGGGCTTGCTCACAAGCATATACGCGAGCCTGATGGGAATCGGCGCGGCGCTCGCTGCAGGGATTAGCGTTCCTCTGGCGGAGATTCTACCGGGCGGCTGGCGTACATCACTGGGCATCTGGGCGGTGCCAGCAGCAATCGCGGCCGTGCTCTGGCTGCCCGTTATCCAGCATCAGCAACACAAGCGCAGCCGCTTTCATCCGCTGGCAGGACTAAAATCCCTCAGCCACTCGCCCGTAGCATGGCAGGTTGCTCTGTTTATGGGCCTTCAGTCGCTCGTATTTTATGTGGTGCTCGCCTGGCTGCCAGAAGTACTCATTGAGCGAGGGATGTCGGCAAGCCGGGCAGGATGGCTGTTATCGCTCTCCCAGGCAACCGGGGTGTTGGGCACCCTTGTAACTCCCGTCTATGCTGAAAAGATGGAATCACAGCGGAGCATCGTACTCGGGGTAGTTAGCCTGCAGTTAATTGGCGTGTTGGGGCTACTGCTCCCGGGACTTGAGTTGGCCTGGCTCTGGGTGGGGCTGCTCGGCTTTGGAGCAGGATGTAGCTTCGGTCTGGCGCTTCTCTTTATCGTCCTCCGGGCCCCTGACACCCGTGGCACCACCCAGCTTTCGGGGATGGCGCAAGCGGTAGGTTATCTACTTGCCGCGGGCGGCCCCGCACTCTTCGGCTACCTCTTTGAGCTGACAAGTTCCTGGACGCTGCCGCTGATACTGCTGATCGTGGTCACACTCGCTCAACTTGGCTTCGGCATTGGAGCAGCGCGGCCGGTCGTCATAAAAAAATAATGCGCGGCATCAGTCCTCCAGCAGCGCATCAATTTCTTTCATAAGAATCTCGCGCGTGAAGGGCTTGCTTACATACGAATCAAACCCGCTATCCAGAAAGCGTTCACGGTCGCCCGGAAGTGCATACGCCGTCAACGCCATTACGGGAACAGTCTCGTCTATCTTCTGCTCCTCGCGAAACGTCTTCAGTAGCTCCGTTCCATTCCGACGTGCGTTCAAATCAATGTCCATAAGGATTAAGGCGGGTACGATTTGCTCCACCTTTTCCAGCGCCTCAGCTGGCGTCTTGGCAATAACAACTTCGAATGAATCGCGAAGCAGACGATCCAGGAGCAAGCAGGTTTGCGGATTATCCTCAATCAAAAATACAGTGTCCATAGAAATCGAAACCCATAAAGGGTCAATTAGAACGTGGCGGATGGCACTACCGGTGTAACATCTGCCTTGAGGCGGCAACTGACTGATTAAGGGTGCAGTGACCAGGCTATCAGGCAGCACCCGTACGATACTGAGGGGAGACAGGTAAAGCGCGCTACCGGCATCTGTCAGGCAGGTTAGAGAACGACCGAAAACTACCGCGCATAATACATACTTTACAGATGAAAAACTACTGTCTGCATGTGCTTTCAGAGAATCCTCTCAACCTCATGTGCATATAGGAGCTATCGGTTTATGCGAGATGTCCTCTGCTCCAAGATGCATATGGTAGATTGCAGTGACTTCTGTTGTTGTCGCCTTCACGGGCGGCGCGGTTGTGCTGTGGGGTTTAGGTAGGAATCTCCTCACAGTGAATGTGCTCTCGCCCTTGTCGCTTCCCGGCAGGGGCTTTTTTAGTTATCAGGTTTTTGCAACCATGTCTACACTCCATGTTGCCGGCGCAAAGCAGTCCCGGTCTCTTGACAGCTCCGTCCTCTCAGCGATTGGTCGTACGCCACTACTTCGTCTCCAGTGCGCTGAGCCTGGTCCGGGCGCGCGCGTGAGGGTGTTCGGGAAAGCTGAGTTCATGAATCCGGGAGGATCGGTGAAAGACCGGCCGGCGCTCCGCATTGTAAAGGAGGGTATCGAAAGTGGCCGGTTCGACCCAAATCGGCACGTTCTCATTGATGCTACGAGTGGGAACACCGGGATCGCCTACGCGATGCTTGGGGCTGCCATGAGCTTTACGGTGGAGCTGGCAATCCCTGCAAATGCCTCCTCCGAACGGAAACGGCTGCTACGCTCACTCGGCGCGACCCTACACTTGACGGATCCCCTTGAAGGCACAGACGGCGCTCAGGCCAAAGTGCGCAACCTCGTTGCGAAGAGCAATGGGCAGTATTTCTATCCAGATCAGTACAACAACGAGGCCAACTGGCGATCGCACTTCGAAACCACGGGACCCGAAATCCTTCAGCAAACCAATGGTGAGATCACCCACTTCATCACAGGCCTGGGCACTACCGGTACGTTTATGGGAGTCTCCAGATACCTTCAACAGTTCGATGATTCCATCGCTCGGGTGGCGATGCAGCCCGACAGTCCGCTCCACGGCCTGGAGGGGCTAAAGCACATGGCCACCGCCCGTGTACCGGGCATCTACGACGCCGATATTGCCACGGATCAGGTAGTAATCTCTACCTCCGACGCGTATGCGATGACCCGTCGAATGGCTCGCGAAGAAGGGTTGATGGTGGGGCCGTCAGCCGGGGCAAATGTGGCAGCCGCGGCAAGACTGGCTCGCTCCATCGACGTCGGGACGGTAGTAACGATACTCTGTGATACTGGCTCGCGTTACCTCAGCGACTCCTTCTGGGATGAGCCTGAGTCTGCCACCCATGTGCAGTCTACACCCGATTGAGCGCGCCTCCGGCGCACTCAGACGCTCGGCTGCGCTACTTTTGCAGAAAGCTTCGACGAGAGATGAAAACAACAGAACACGTTCTGAACGCAATCCGAAAGCATGCGGAAGCAACGTATCCGGAAGAGTGTTGCGGTTTTCTGTTGGGTAAAGCCGGCACCGTGAATGAAGGCGTGCGCATCCATAGAGTGCCCAACCGTCAGCAGACCAACCGGGAACGGCGCTACACGATCACTCCGGAGGATTACCGAGCGGCCGATCAGGACGCACGAGACCATGACCAGGATATCGTCGGCTTTTACCACTCGCACCCCGACCATCCAGCCAAGCCCTCACCCACTGACCTGGAAGAGGCAACGTTTCCGGGATACACGTACATCATCGTGTCGGTCCACAACGGTGAAGCAGGAGCAATTACCGCCTGGCGACTTGCAGCCGATCGGTCCCAATTTCATCAAGAACAACTAACTACAACGCGTTCCCTCAGCTCGCAGTAAATCGTTCACTCACTCAATCGATGAGCCGCACTCCCATGGAAAGCCAGAAAACATCCAGCGTCAAGATTCGCATACCCACCCCCCTCCGCAGCTACACCAACGATCAGTCAACCGTTGCGGTCGGTGGCGCAACCGTAGAGGAGGCGCTGCAATCGCTAACGCAGGCGTACCCGGCGCTCGAACCTCACCTGTATCACGAAAACGGGGAGCTGCGATCCTTCGTAAATATTTATCTGGGAGACGACGACATCCGGTATCTGAACGGGCCTGACACTGAACTTCCAGACGATGCCGAGCTATCAATCGTGCCCTCCATCGCGGGCGGTTGAGCGCTTCCTATAAGCCCGACAGGCTCCAAGTGGCCGACAATCTTATTTATCACGCGATTACCATGTCTACGACAACGCAAACTCACCTCTCTAACGACGAATTACGACGGTACGGGCGTCACCTGACGCTGCCGGAGGTTGGCAAAGCAGGACAGGTGAAGCTAAAAGAGTCGTCGGTCCTGATTGTAGGAGCCGGGGGCCTCGGTTCACCGGTGGCGATGTACCTTGCGGCCGCGGGTGTGGGGCGTATTGGGCTGGTAGACTTCGATGAGGTGGAAGCCTCAAATCTGCAGCGCCAGTTGCTGCACGGCACGTCGGATGTGGGACGGCCGAAGCTGCAATCCGCCCGGGAGCGCCTCAGCGAGCTCAATCCCCACGTGGAAATCGAGCTACACGAGGTGCAACTAACCAGCGACAACGCACTGGAGATTATCGACCAGTACGACATTGTCGCCGACGGTACGGATAACTTCCCGACGCGCTACCTCATAAATGACGCGTGCGTGCTTACAAACACGCCCAACGTCTACGCGTCAATCTTTCGGTTTGAAGGACAGGTGTCGGTTTTTGCTACACCGGATGGGCCCTGCTACCGTTGCGCCTATCCGGAACCACCGCCTCCGGGGCTCGTGCCCTCCTGCGCCGAAGGCGGGGTACTGGGCGTTCTTCCCGGACTTGTTGGCACGCTGCAAGCAGCGGAAGTAGTCAAGATGCTTCTTGGCATCGGAGAGCCGCTTATTGGCCGGCTTCTGCTGATCGACACGCTGCCGATGACCTTCCGAACGCTGAACATCCGGAAAAACCCGGATTGCCCGATCTGCGGCGACAATCCTACCCAAACCGAACTAATTGACTACGAAGCCTTCTGCGGCATCCCCATGCAACAGAACGGCGAAACCGAACAAGACATGCCATCTGTACCTGAAACCACCGTTCACGAATTCAACGAACGTCGTAAAGCCGGAACCGCCCCTTTCCTACTGGATGTCCGGAAGCCCCGGGAGGCCGACATTGCCGCGATGGGCGCCGACCAGCTTATTCCAATTGACGAACTCGCGGATCGACTTGACGAACTCAAGGCTGACAAGAATGACGAGGTGGTGATCCATTGTCGTTCGGGTGCTCGCTCTGCTAAGGCGACGCGCCTGCTTCTTCAGCACGGCTTTACCGATGTTAAGAACCTGGCCGGCGGCATCCTTGCATGGAGCGAAGAAATTGACCAGTCGGTACCGCAGTATTAGCTGTTGAGTCGTTAGTCTCCGGTCGTCAGTCATCGTTTTTTTGCGATGACTGACGGTTGGAGACTTCCGGCCGTGTGCTCAGGCGAGCCTCAGTTCAGCACAATGACGCTCCGCACGCGTGCGCCCTGGACCCGCTGATCGGCTTCAACGACCTCTTCGAATTCGACCCATTCGTTCGGCTGCAGATCTTGAACCGTCAGTGACGCTTCACCAACCTTCTGATTGGCCGGTCCAAAAAGCGATACCTGCACCTGCGCAGTAGAGATGGGGCTTTCCCGTGTACTTTTGATGCGACCGGACACTACCGGCGCACCGGC
>SLED01000368.1 GCA_007124945.1 Salinibacteraceae bacterium
CACACGGTCGAAGTCCTCCTCGCTCAACTTTTTGAGCGTCGCATCGCGGGTGATGCCCGCGTTGTTGATAAGGATGTCGATCTGCCCAAACACGTCAACAGCTGCCTCCGCCATCGCGTCGGTGGAGGCTCGGTCGCTGACGTCGGTGTGCACGAAAAGGGCTTCGGCGCCGTTGCCGGTGAGTTGGTCTACGGTAGCCTTGCCCGCGTCGTCGGCCACATCGGCGATGACAACGCGGGCCCCGGCGGCGGCAAAGCGGAGCGCGGTGGCGCGTCCAATGCCCTGGCTTCCGCCAGTAATGATGGCTACTCGGTTCGTCAGGTCTGGCAAAATGGAGCGGGGTTTTCGTGGTCAGAGTACAAGTCGAACATCACCACTGGAAACCGGGCAGCGTGTACTGCAGGCCTACCCAGATGAAGCGGCCACGCTGTGGCGCACCGAGCACGTCGACGCCGTCGTCATCAAACAGATTGGAGACGTTGGCGCGGAGCGAGAGTCCCTGCTCTGGCAACTGATACGCAACCGATAGGTCGGCTACGAAGCGAGAAGGAATCTCACCGCCATTATCTGCGAAGAAGACCTCGCTATCCCAGTAGCCTGACTGGAACTCGTAGGCAGATTGCCAGCGACCGTCGAGGCTAATGGAGTAATTGTCGAACCCGACGTTGCTCATCGTGATGCCACCTTTCAGCTTGGTTGTCGGCACATTCAGGAGGAGTTGCTCCTGGCCCTCGGTTTCTGTGAAGCTCTCAAGGGAGATGTAAGAAATGTTACCGTTAAGCGTGAATTGATCGCTGGCGTAGTACTCAAAGCCCAGATCCAGACCGGCAACCTCCGCCTCGCCAAAGTTCACGTAGGTGTTCAGGGCATTCGGCTCCAGGCCGCCGGGCGCCTGTACCGGATTACCGTCGGCATCGAATGGTATTTCGGTAAGCCCGTTAGCAACGGGTGTCAGCGGACTGATAAAGTTGCTGTACCAGGAGTAGTACCCTACGGCATCCAGGAGCAGTCGATTGCCAAACACGCCTTTGTAGCCTATCTCAAGGGAGTTTACCTCCTCCGGCTGCAGTGGCGCAATCTCACGCAAGACATTTCCTTCCAGATCGCGAATTGTGTAGCCGTCGGTGTTGCCGAGAGCATTTACTACGTAGTTCGGGAAACCTTCAATGGGGAAGGGGATGGGGATGAAGAGATTGTTTTCAAGTACCGTTGGGCTCTTGAAGGCGCGATTGAAGCTGGTTCGCACATTCTGTGTCGGCGTAAATGAATACACCGCAGCGACCTTCGGGCTAAACTGCGTATCGTAGTTACTGTGGTCGTCGAGACGCGCGGCCCCTACAAGGCGGAGTTGGTCGTCGAGGAAGCGTCGATCGAGCTGGAGGTAACCGCCAATTTCTGTTGCAGAGATGTCCTCACCGGCCGCGTCGGCCAGGAAGGTGCCTTCGGAGTCGGGATTGTACTGCCGGAGCTGAACACCCGTGGTAACGTCAACGCCTCCCACAGTATTTCTGTACTGAAGCTCCGAATCGATCAGCTCGCCGCGATCCACAAAAGCATTAGCCTCCCGCAGCGACTGAATGTCCACTTCGTCAAGTGGGACTCCGGCGTCTACCTGAGCACCCGCCCCTACGGCCACTGCATTGAGCTGGTATGTATCTCCAGCGTCATTAGCTGTGCGTGTGACGTGGGCGAACCAGTTATCACTGCTCAGCTGCGCATACTGTTGCTGCACCTGCCAGCCGCGAATGTGATTGCGTCCATTGTTTGTGAGCCCAAAATTGTCATTCTCTGAAAAGCTGTAGCCACCCTGAATCATCCACCCGTTGTTGAAACGGTAGTAGAGTGTACCTTCGGCCCGAAACGACGAAATGCTGTAGTCGTCTATGATCTGACTCTCGTGCAGCGAGGAGCCGTAGTTGTGCGCGACCCCATCCCGCGAGGGTTCGAAGTCGGTAGCATCCAGATACTGCCCGGTCAGCTTCCAGCCAAAGTTGTCGTTCACCACCCCAGCAGCGCGGACCGTTCCATCGATGAGGTCTTGCTGTCCGCCCCGTAGCGCAAGGCTTAGCCCGGATTCGTCCCAGGGCGTCTTCGTAATCACATTGACGACACCGGTGTGGGCATTGGGCCCATAGAGGGCCGAGGCGGGGCCGACCACCACTTCGATAGCCTCCACGTCAAGCGAGGCTGTGGGTAGGAAGTTGCCCTGTGGAAGACCCGTTCCCGGTAACTGTGCTACGCGGCCGTCGGTCATCGACAGCATCCGCGTGTTGAACTGGTTGTTGAAGCCGCGCGCCGAGATACCCTGGGCATTGATACCTGCATCTACAAAGTCAATCCCTTTCAGGCCAGAGAGGGCCGTCAGAAATGTGCCGCCAGCCTCTTCAAGGTCGGCAGCCCTCACTGTTTCAATTGTTACGGGCGCCTCAAGGCGTTTCTCGGCCTGGCGGGTACCTGTCACCACAATCTCCTCGCCAACGAGCGCCGCGGGGAGGAGGGAGATATTAACCTCAGTTGTTGCATCGGCCTCAACCGAAATATCTTGCTCCCGCGATTCATACCCAACGAATGTGGCGCGAAGGGTATAGCTGCCGGGTGCCACGTCAGTGAGATGGAAGCGTCCATCGATGTCTGCACTTGCACCCTGGTCAGTACCGACGAGCTGGACGTTAGCACCGGGCAGTGTTTCGCTAGTCTCAGCATCGATGATGGTGCCCACTACCTCTCCGTTCTGCGCGATAGCGTCGGGAGCCACCGTTAGGCTCACCAGAAATGCCGCGAGCGATAGGCTAAAAAGAAAGCGAGTCATAACAAAGCCTCCATTGTTGAGAGTCAGGTGCGCCGGATCTGCATGATGATTCGTAGCGTTTGAAAAGTTGCAAACGTTAAGAATCATAGTAGAAAGCGCTTCCGACGTTGTCAAGACCCGTTTTGTGAATTCGGTCGTTCAGGCGCGATCAGCGCCGAATTCCTGATTCCGGACCTTCTCCCACTGCTCGGAGAAGTCGGCGTAAAACGATTCCATCAGCGTGTAGAACGCACGCATCTGTTCCAGATTTTCCTCCATGACCGCGTAGTCTTTATTCCCGTCACTGGATGAGGACAGCCGCTGGAGGTATCGCTCCGCTATGCGCCGGTTCTTCCGCACGATATCCATGTTGTGGCGGAAGTTGTTGTAGAAGAGATTCTCGTCGGCCTCGTAGTAATCGCGCCGCGCCACGGGACCATTCACCTTCCGGATTATTCCAATAGAGGCCAGCTCGCGAACAGCACTCGAGATCGGGCCCTTGGAGCGATCCAGAAGGGTTGTGATATCGTCCAGCGAGACCGGCTCGCTTTGCGTCAGCACAAGGCCTACGATCAGGCCCTTCAGCCGCTTAAAACCATAGGACTCATACAGATTGCCAAATTCTTCCACCAATCGATTCTGTAGATCGGTGAGGGCTGTAGGCTGTGCTGAAGACGACATGCGGTAGCTGATAGACGCAAAAACCGAGGAATGCGCGAGTATAGGAGCCTGTCGGACGTAGCTTTCGAAGCTGCACATGCGACCTTTTCGCCCATCACGATCCCGCCTTGTCGGCCCGTAGTACCATTACGAACCTCGAAAGACGTGTCTTGCTGGACGAGAATCTCGTCATGCTCGCCGTATCGGACGTAAGCCCGAAAGGCTAACGAGGCGCCCTATGAAAGAAGCGCACCGAAGCATAGAAAGAGATTTGGCCCCTGTCAAGATCCCGATGCGCCATTCATCCTCGCCAATGCCCGCCCGGATCGGTCCTCTCGCATGCTCCAAGCGTCCACGGGAGAGTTCTCGGTGAGACTGAAAGCAACAGAGAAGGCGGTTTCCGGCGCATTTCGCGGATCCAGTGCGGCCAGGTCAACCGCAGCGCGACGTCGGCAATCGCATTCCCGCCGAGCGTCAGTCGGGTGATCTTTCGGCACCCGCCATCCGACTGCTGGGCTACTCCCGCTCAGGTTGTCGCTTTCTCCTGTTTTTGATTGAGCTGCAACAGGGCAGGATCGGTGCGATCCAGAATAAGCTTGAGCGTAAGTAGCAATAGCGCGATGGCTACCGGAATAAGCACCTGAAATACCGTCATCATCAGCGACGATACCTGAATCCCCAGAATCAGAATGATGGCGGGAGCGCAGCAAGCGCCTCCCGCAAGAAGGGCAGGAAAGCTTGCAAGCACGCCAGTTGAACGATTGAAGCTGCAGGCCCGCGGCTGGTAGTAGGCGATATAGGTTATCATCAGGTTCAATCCTACCAGCACGGAAATCACCAGGCCGATCAGGATATTAAGCGGCGAGATGATGATGGTGAGCCCGGGCACCGTAACCATGGCGATGGCCTCGAACGTCACCGTGCCCGTCCGGTCGAACATCTGTGTCCAGTCGACACTGACAAAGCTGAATCCTTGTCCTCCGAGAGAGATCTCCTGCAGCGCGATCAGGAAGAGAATCAGGTAGAGTCCCGTTACGCCGGCTGTGATCCACCGGAAGCGAGGATAGCTAAGTATGGTCGCGAGTTTTCGCATGGGGACGTGCTGGCAGGCCGGTTACACAGTATCACTGTCGGGGTAGAACGCGTACCAGGCAAAGTGAAACGCCTCTACGGCCACGAGCTGATCGAATGGAAGCTCGCCGGCGGCGTAGGACTGCCCATCCACTTCATATGTACCATCGTCGAGTGCCGTCACATTGGCACCTTCAGCGGTTGCGTAAATGTAGCCCGTGTCGAGTCTCTCGTCGTAGACAGCAACAAAATCGCCCGTGTGTTGCACGCGTTCGCTTTCAAGATCCTCCAGCAGAAAATACACACTGGCGTCGGACGTGCGTGCCCCCACAACCATTTCTTTATTGTGGTGGCGGTTAGACTCGTGCATCAGCGGAAACATCACATTATTCGACTGATAGTAGCCGCCGATCGGATTATAACTGCCGTAAGGATCGTTATTATAATTGCGAACGTGGCCGGTATTTTCGCTCAACACCTTCGTATCGGGATGCGCGTTCCGCCAGCGCTCCCAAGTGGTCCAGTAGAGGTTGACCTCATCAAGCGTCTCGCCCTCGTGCGTTCCCTGCAATCCGGTGGCGTTTATCTGCGAGAAGTAGCTTTCCGTCTCGCGGTCGAACAGTACAAGGTTACTATTAAGTAGCTGTCCGGAGACGCCAAGCGTCGTTTCCCCTCGCTTGAAGCCCTGGGAGGTGGCGGTTAGCGGGCAGTACGTTACCGCCACATTCTTGCCACCAACGCGGTCATTCACAATCTCGTGATAGACCATGATATTTTGCGGATAGGCGCGTGCCTCGCCATTGTGGTAATAACCAATCACCTTATCGTTGGGATCAAGGTTTGCGTCGGCTGCCTCCAGGAATTCAGGGTTGTCAATCGCCGGAATTCCATCTGGTGGAGGGCCCCCGGACATCATGGCACGGCGGTAGGCGCTCAGGTCATCGGTAACCACGTAGGGCTGGTCTGCCAGCGGAAGTACGGGGTCGGGTGGGCCGG
The DNA here is from genome assembly GCA_007124945.1 of Salinibacteraceae bacterium. GTDB lineage: Bacteria > Bacteroidota > Rhodothermia > Rhodothermales > Salinibacteraceae > Tc-Br11-B2g6-7. The sequence continues at coordinate 5,516 of SLED01000368.1, forward strand.
TATCGGCGCCCTCGCTGGCAAGGTATGCGCCACCACCCATAATTACAGCAGCAGCGGCACCTACAACAAATTGTCTGAATGAAAGCATGGCTTCATAAAGTGAGTCCAGAATTAACTGCGCGCCGGGTTCGCTCAACGCGGGTACTATCCGGAGGAAGCGTTGATTGGCTGGCCGGATAAGGCCTACACCTTCCTCACTCTATGAAGTTGTTCGAGCAGCGATTGCGTTACATGCGCCGCTTAGTCGCCGCTCGTTGCACCGTATCGAAGCTCAATCAGATCAGACTTATCTTCTGCTCTCAGGCGCACGATGAAAATCCGATCGTAGGTCTCCCGATCGATTTCCTCAAAGGAGTGTCCGGTAAGTGCATTCACAATTTCGGGGATCGTGTTACTGTGCCCTACGATTAGCACCGTTTCGCCCGGGTGCTCATCGTGAAGAATGCGCTTCATTTCCGACACGTGACCAGACAGGTCCTCGTGGTTGACCTCAACCCGTTGCTTCGTGATCTGGTGCTCATCGGCGGTCGCTGCTGCGGTAAGCGATGTCCGTTGGAACTGCGTAACGTAGATCGCATCCAGGCTGGCGTGGGATAGAGCCTGTTGCAGCGCCTCCCCGCGAGCTTCGCCTGCTGCTGTCAGGGATGGGTCGCGCTCATCGTCGTCTGCCCTTTCGGCGTGGCGGACGAGGATCACCGTTGTCTCGTTGTCAGTGGCCGGTACAGCGATACCTTGGTCGACGCACAGGACGAAGATCAAAAAGCAAACGGCAGTAAAGAAAGGCTTGGCGAGCATCAAAAGGCAGGTTTGTTCTGGAATGGATAATCATCGAGATCAACACGAACGAACGCATTCAGTTTGCTGCGTCCGATCGGTCGATCATATCATTGCCGACCGTTCGCCGAACTCGGGTCAGGTTATTTGGATAGTCATCTTCAGATAGACCACGGCTGGTGGTGGTCCTTGGCCTTTTAGTGAGTTTGTGCGTATGTTATAGATGGCAATCACTTTACAGGGCGTGTAGGTGTCTATGCTTTGTTGTGCCCGCACATCGGCGTGTGCGCTAATCGCCTGCCTGTTGATTGGTGTCGTGGCGAGCGGTTGCACTCCGCTGTATCGGCCTACGACACCCGCAGTGCCGCTTCTGGAAGAAGCCCGTCAGTTGGAGGCCAAGGCCTACTTTGGCGCTGAAGGTGGCCATGCGCAAGTGGGGTACGCCATTACGGAAGACTACTTCGTGGTAGCGGGTGGAAGTCACGCAACTTCCCCGGAAACTGAGTACGTAAAGTTTGCCCGGCACGGTGCCCTGGAGGTTGGAGTTGGCAGGCAGTGGACTGTGGAAAACGTGCTGTACGGAATCCTCGGACGAGAATTCAAGCTTCAGGCGATGGGCGGCGCCATTCGTGGGCGTTCAAGCGCTCAATCACAGGGATGTCTTTTCGGCCTTTGCCCACCTAACACGCGTGGCGACGAGCGGGGCGGGACGTACTGGAAACCTTACCTGCAGACAAATTACGTCAGACCAACTTCTCGAGGACGGTTTGGAATAGTTGGTCGCCTGTCGACCGTTCAGTTTGATACAATTGAAAATCGCACGGTGCCTGAAAGGTCGATTGACAACCCTACCACTCCGATATTTTTGGACGCCGTTATGGTTTTTCAGATGAATGTGGAGGATTTCGGTCTCGAGACTCACTTGGGTGTGTCATGGCCCGTCAGAGGGGAGCCCGAGTTCAATTTTCAACCGGCTGTGTTTAGCTTTGGTGTTGGCTATCGCTTCTCTCTATAAATGCTATCGATGTATCGGGACGGTGGATCGCGCTTCCGTGAACTCTAAAGCAGTTTGCGGCATCACGGTGCTTCGCCGAACAGTCCTGCGGCCGAGTTTGGCGGATAAGCGTAACGGGCGATACGGGTTTTTTTGGTCGAAGTACGAAATCCCG